>JAYVMK010000478.1:0-5493 GCA_043758995.1 Lichenibacterium sp.
GCCGCCATGGCGTTGATGGTCAGCAGGTTGAGCGACGGCGGGCAATCGACCAGCACATAGGTGAAGCGATGCCCTTCCGGCGTATCGGCCAGCCGACGCAGAGCGTCGCGTAGCTTGAACGCGCGGTCCTTGTGCGACGCGATCTCAAGATCGAGCCCGAGCAGGTCCATGGTGGAAGGGGCCACCCAGAGGTTCGGAACCGAAGTGGGCCGGCAGGCCTCGGCCATCGAATTGTCGCCCGTCAGCACGCCGTAGGTCGAGACCGTCCGATCCTTACGTTCGACACCGAGACCAGTCGAAGCGTTGCCCTGCGGGTCGAGATCGACCAGCAGAACTCGTTCGCCCACGGCGGCCAGGGCGGTTCCGAGATTGATGGCCGTCGTGGTCTTGCCGACGCCGCCTTTTTGGTTGGCGAGGACCAGAACACGCGCTGGGAGTTCACTCATGGCTGGGATCCTGTCGCGAGATCTGCCCGGCGCAGCACCAGAATGCGGCCGTCCTTCGATGTGACACTGGGGAGCACGCGGGTCACGAATTGCGGCCCGCAATCGCCATCGTCCGAGACCTCGCCCCGGCTCTTGAGGAAGATCGCGGTCGTTCCAGCGTCGATGAGGACCTTGCCCATTTCGAGAAGGTCGGGCAAGGGCGCGAGGGCGCGTGCGGTGAGGACGTCAACCGATTTCAGTGTCGGAAGGACATCCGCGACGCGGTCGTTGTGGACCGTGACGGGCGCGCCACAGGCCCGGGCCACCTCGCGCAGGAAGGCGCACTTGCGCGCATTGGCTTCGACGAGGTCGACGTGGGCTCCCGGACGCCCGGCGATGAGGATCGCCACGACCAGTCCGGGAAACCCCGCCCCCGAGCCGATATCGACCCAGCGCAGCGCATCGGGCATCAGCGGAACGATCTGGGCCGAATCGGCGAGGTGGCGCGTCCAGACCTCGGTGAGCGTGCCGGGTGAGACGAGGTTCTTGATCCGCTGCCAGCGTCCGAGCAGTTCGGCATAGATGGCGAAGCGCTCCTCGGTTTCACGTGAAACAGGGACAAGAGAGAGCGCGTGAAGGCGGTCGTCGGAGCTGGTCAATGTCGGGTACCATTGAAATGAAGTGCGCTGACGCAGCCGGTTAACGAGGCTCTCAGCGATCGAGAGACCCGGCGACCCCTCCACCACGCTTCGCCCGGTGGAGGGGGGAACCGATCAGGGCGAAGCGGCCTCAGCGACCTTGGTTTTCACTCTGCCCTTGGCGATCAGGACCGTCAGCGCGGCGGGGGTCATGCCTTCGATGCGCTGCGCCTGCCCGAGCGTCTCGGGCCGGATCAGGCCGAGCTTGTCGGCGAGTTCGCGGGACAGGCCCGGCAAGGCGCGATAGTCGAGATCGACGGCCAGACGCACGCCCTCCTCGGCGCGGGATCGGGCAATCTCGACATCCTGGCGGTCGAGATAGACGGCATATTTCGCGTCTGCTTCGACCTGCGCTATGACCCCGGCCGAGATCCCGCGAAGCTCCGGCCAAACCGCCGCGAGCGTTTCCGCGTCGATCGAGGGATAGGACAGGAGCGAAAAGGCCGACCGCCGGACGCCGTCCTGCGCCACCTGGATGCCCCGCAACGCGAGCTGTTGCGGCGTGGCGGCGAGTCTTTCGACCAACGCACGCGCCTCGTCGAGCTGCTGCTGCTTGGCGGCGAAGGCTGCGGCGCGCTCGGACCCGACGCAACACCAGCCGAGACCGAGCCGCGTCAACCGCGTATCGGCATTGTCGGCGCGCAACGTCAGCCGGTACTCGGCGCGGGACGTGAACATGCGATAGGGCTCCGTGACACCGCGCGTCACAAGGTCGTCGACCATGACGCCGATGTAGCTGTCCGACCGCGAGAAGGTCACCGGATCGGAGCCGCCGGCGCGGCGCGCGGCGTTGAGGCCGGCCACCAACCCCTGCGCGGCGGCCTCCTCGTAACCGGTCGTACCATTGATCTGGCCCGCCAGATAAAGACCGGACAGGCGCTTCGATTCCAGAGCCGCCGTCAGTTCGCGCGGATCGACGAAGTCATATTCGATCGCATAGCCGTGCTGGCTGATGACGGCGTCCTCGCAGCCCGGGATGGAGCGGACAAGCCGCTCCTGCGTGTCGCGCGGCAGGGAGGTCGAGATCCCGTTGGGGTAGAACGTCGGGTCATCCAGCCCCTCCGGCTCGAGGAAGATCTGGTGGCTGTCGCGATCGGCGAAGCGCGTGACCTTGTCCTCGATCGAGGGACAATAGCGCGGCCCCCGGCCCGTGATGGCGCCGGAAAAAAGAGGTGCCCGGTGAAGATCGGCCCGGATGATGGCGTGAGTCTCCTCCGTCGTCCGGGTGATGAAACAGTCGCGCTGCTCGGTCGCGATCCGTGTCGTCAGGCTCGAAAAGGGCTCGGGAATGTCGTCCCCCGGCTGGCGCTCGAGCCGGTCGAGATGGAGCGTACGGCCGTCAAGACGCGGGGGCGTGCCTGTCTTCAATCGACCGAGTTCAAAGCCGCGGGTTTCGAGAGCCGCCGAGATCCCATTGCTCGGCGCTTCGCCGATGCGGCCGGCCGGCATGCGCTCGTCGCCGATATGGATCAGGCCGCGAAGGAACGTGCCGGTGGTCAGGATGGCGGCCGCGCAGGCCAGGCGTCGACCATCGGCCAGGGTCACGGCGGTGATCCGCTCGCCCTGGATGTCGAACCCGAACGCTTCGCCTTCGATCAGCGTCAGGTTCGTCTGCGCGCCAAGCGCAGCCTGCATGGCGGCGCGATAGAGCTTCCGGTCGGCCTGGGCACGCGGCCCGCGGACGGCCGGCCCCTTACGCCGGTTCAGCATCCGGAACTGGATTCCGGCCTGGTCGGCGACGCGCGCCATGACGCCGTCGAGCGCATCGATCTCGCGCACGAGATGGCCCTTGCCGAGGCCCCCGATGGCGGGATTGCACGACATGGTGCCGATCGTGGCGAGGCTCTGCGTCACGAGAGCCGTGCGGGCCCCGGTGCGGGCCGAGGCCGCTGCGGCCTCGCAACCGGCATGGCCGCCGCCGATCACGACGACGTCGAAAAGGTGAGACATCAAGGCAGCCACAGGAGAGAGACGCCGGATCTATAGTCCCGGCAGCGCTCCTGTGGAAGGATGTCGAGGCTGGATGATCCGTTTCACGTGAAACGTCGAGCCGAGTCAGGCGCGAATGCGAACCGCGCTCTTCTCACTTCCCGATGCAGAACCGGGCGAAGATGGCGCCCAGGACCTCCTCGGTTCCGACCGCACCCACGAGCGACGCCAGAGCCGCCACGGCGCCGCGCAGCTCCTCCGCGACGAGTTCCAGGTCTTGGCTCTGCGTTGTTGAGGCTAGGCGGCCAAGGAAGCGCTGAGCCTCTTCGAGAGCCTGCCGATGACGCAGCCGTGTGATCACGGCCCCCTCGCCGTCGATCATGGCCTCGGCGGCAAAGTGGGTCAGTGCCGCCACGAGCGCGTCGAGGCCGGCCCCGGTCCGCGCCGATACAAGATGGTCCGCCGTAACCGTGCCGCCGAGGTCGGCCTTGGTGGCGACCGTCCACAGCCTGCCGGAGGTCGTCACGTCGGGACGAGGGGGCTCGCTCGCCGCCTGAAGCCAGAGGACCAGATCGGCCGAGCTGGCGCGGGCGCGGGCGCGTTCTATGCCGGCGCGCTCGACGGCGCTCTCAGCCTCGCGCAATCCCGCCGTATCGATGAGCTGGACGGGATAGCCCGCAAGATCGAGATCGACCGTGACGACGTCGCGTGTCGTTCCGGCCTCGTCCGAGACGATCGCCACGTCGCGCCCCGCCAGAGCGTTGAGCAGCGTCGACTTGCCGGCATTGGGCGGCCCCGTGATGGCGATCGCCAAGCCCTCGCGCAGCCGCAACCCGCGCGCCTCGCGGGCGAGTTCGTCGGCGATGCGACGCGATGAGCGAAGGACGAGGTCGGAGATTTCGGCCTCGAAGGAAACCACGAGCTCATCCTCGTCGGCGAAATCGATGGCCCCCTCGGCCAAGGCCAGGGCGGTCAGCAGGTCATTGCGCAAACCCTCGACCCAGCGCCCCAGTGCCCCATCGAGCTGGCGCAGAGCCTGGCGCCGCTGCGCCTCGGTCTGGGCATCGATGAGATCGGAGAGACCCTCGACCGCACCGAGGTCCATTCGACCATTGAGAAAGGCGCGGCGGGTGAATTCTCCGGCCTCGGCGGGACGACAGCCCGGTACGGCGGCCAGGGCTCGCAGGACCGCGGCCACCACCGCCCTGCCCCCATGCAGCTGAAATTCAGCCGAATCCTCGCCCGTGAAGGAAGCAGGCGCAGGAAACCACAGCACCAGGGCGTGGTCGAGGATCCGATCGTCGTGGCGCAAGGCCGCCAGGGTGGCGCGACGAGGCTTGAAGGCGCGGCCGGCGATGCGGGACAGAGCGCTTTGAGTGGCTGGGCCGGACATGCGGATCACCGCCACGGCGGCGCGCCCTGCCCCGCTGGCGGGGGCGAAGATGGTGTCTGGAGCCGACATGGGACCCCCTCGGTGGCGCGTATCCTTCTCCCGCCCTGCGGGAGAAGGATGTCGTCGTTCAGGTATTCATCGAGTCGAAGAAGGCCTGGTTGCCCTTGGGCGTCTCGCGCAGCTTGCCCATGAGGAACTCGATGCCATCGACCGTTCCCATCGGATTGAGGATGCGGCGCAGCACGTACATTTTCTTGAGCGTGTCGGCGGGAACCAGAAGCTCTTCCTTGCGGGTGCCGGAGCGCGTGATGTCGAGCGCCGGATAGACCCGCTTGTCCGCCACCTTGCGGTCGAGGATGATCTCGGAATTGCCGGTGCCCTTGAATTCCTCGAAGATCACCTCGTCCATGCGCGAGCCCGTGTCGATCAGCGCCGTGGCGATGATGGTCAGCGAGCCGCCGCCTTCGATGTTGCGGGCCGCACCGAAGAAGCGCTTCGGCCGCTGCAGCGCGTTGGCGTCGACGCCGCCCGTCAGCACCTTGCCGGAAGACGGCACGGTGGTGTTGTAGGCGCGGCCGAGGCGAGTGATCGAATCGAGCAGGATCACGACGTCGCGACGATGTTCGACGAGGCGCTTGGCCTTTTCAATCACCATCTCGGCGACTTGGACGTGGCGCGTCGCCGGCTCGTCGAAGGTCGAGGACACGACCTCGCCCTTCACCGACCGCTTCATGTCGGTCACCTCCTCGGGACGCTCGTCGATGAGCAACACGATGAGATAGCATTCGGGGTGATTGGCCGTGACCGACTGAGCGATGTTCTGCAGCAGCACGGTCTTACCGGTCCGCGGCGGGGCCACGATCAGGGCGCGCTGGCCCTTGCCGATCGGCGCCACGACGTCGATGACGCGGCTCGACATGTCCTTGCGGGAGCTGTCCTCGATCTCGAGCTTGAGGCGCTCGTCGGGATAGAGCGGTGTGAGATTGTCGAAGTTGACCTTGTGGCGGACCTTCTCGGGATCCTCGAAATTGATCGTCGAGACTTTGAC
>JAYVMK010000479.1:0-9537 GCA_043758995.1 Lichenibacterium sp.
ATCGCCGGCCTCTGGCAGCGCTGACTTTGGCGGGGGCGAGGTGATTCGGGGTTGTCCGGGCGGTTCCTCGTCGGCGACGCCGATCGACGAGGTGGCGGCGACCAGGCGCGGGCTCTAGTGTGGTGGAGCGGATGTGAGACGCCGGACCGCCACCGCCCGGTGGCTGCCGGTCCTGTCTTGTCTGGAGTTCCCCTTGCCTTTTGTCAGCGTCACGCGCCTGCGACTACGGTCGGTCTTCTACCTCCCCGCCTTCTTCCGCCACGCTGTCCCCTCGATCAGTCAGGCGAAACGGGCGCCGGGGTTCCGCGGTGGAGCCCTTCTGGCCGATCGTGCCAGAGCCTACTGGTCGGTGACCTGCTGGGACGACGAAGCCGCGATGCGGGCCTATATGCTGGCGGGGTCGCATCGGGCCGCGATGCCGTCTTTCATCAAATGGTGCGACGAGGCCTCGGTCGTGCATTGGGACCAGCCCGACGAGACGTTGCCCTCCTGGCCCGAGGCCGACAGGCGCATGCGGACCGAAGGCCGGCCGTCGAAGCTGCGGTTCGCCAGTCCGGACCATGCCGGCCTCGCATTCCTGCCTCCCCGGACCTCGACATCGCAGCCGATCCGCCCCATCGGGCCGTCTTGAACGACCGTTGCCGCCGCGCTATCGCCTTTGCGGAGGCGTCGCCTGGCAGACGCGCGCTCTCGTCTCCGCTGTCCTGAGGGAGCCCGGTCTTGATCGTCCGCGATAAGCCGAGAGCCTGGCACCTGCTCTTCGTGATGAAGGGCTCGATCGTCCCGGCGATCGCGCCTCGCCTCGCCGTCGTGACGCTGCTGTCCATCCTGGTGGTGGTTTCGCAGGAGAAGGGCCTTCTGCACCTGCACGAGATCGCCGCGCTGCCGTTCTCCCTGATCGGCATCGCGCTGTCGATCTTCGCCGGCTTCCGCAACTCGGCCTGCTACGATCGCTGGTGGGAGGGACGCAAGATCTTCGGCCAGCTGCTGGTCGACACCCGCAGCCTGACGCGCCAGCAATTCGCCTATCGCGGCGCGCAGGATCCCGCGGCGGCCCGGCGCTCGGCTTTCGCCTGCATCGCGTTTGCGCATCTGCTCCGTCATCATCTGCGCGGCGAGACTCCCGGGGACGACGCCACCGCGGCGCTGGAGGCTGCCGGCCTTGCCACAATTGCTGCGGCGCGGAACGCCCCCAACATGCTGCTGAGCCGCATCAGTGCGGACGCCGCCGAAGCCGCCACGACGGGGAGCATCTCGGTCCAGATGCTCCAGATTCTCGAGGAACGCGTCGTATCGCTGTCAGGGGTGCTGGCGGCGGCCGAGCGCATCAAGGGCATGCCGGTGCCCTACACCTATTCGCTGATGCTGCACCGGACGGCCTATCTGTTCTGCCTGCTGCTGCCCTTCGGTCTCGCGCCGGTGGCGGGACCCTGGACGCCCCTCCTCGTCCTCATCGTCTCCTACACGTTCTTCGGTCTCGACGCGCTCGGCGAGGAATTGGAAAACCCGTTCGGATCGGGCCAGAACGCCCTGCCGCTCAGTGCCATGACGCGCGGGATCGAGATCGATGTTCGGGAGATGATGGGAGACACTGTCCTTCCGGAGCCGATGCGCCCGGTGGATTTCATCCTGACATGAGCGCAACCAAAGATGTTCCTCTGAGCAAACGTTCTAAGCAGGAGCATTTGCTCAGATGCTTAGGAAATCAGCAATTCGTGCCGTGTTGTCGCTTCGAGTGCCTACAAAATCGTAATTTTAGGGTGCGGACTGCTTGCTAAACAGAAAGCGGTATGGTGAAACTGTGAAATGCAGTTGACACCCGATCAACGCGGTCGAGCGCTGTCACCAACGACGTACGGAGCCGAAGACAAAAAAAGACCGCCCCGAGAGGCGGCCCAAGTCTAGGGAGGAAACGCCCAATAAGGGCATGCAACGAAAACGTTGCCCAGAACCTATGACACCCCTCATCGGGTGGCGCAAGCTCTTTTTGGGGCTGGCGAGCCACTGGCCGTGACCGTGGCTCTTTTATCATTACCAAATGATCGCCCGACTCCGGCCGACTTGGCCGAGCCGTGTCGTGGGGCTGCGTCAGCCATCGCGTGAGATCGTCGGGCATTTCCACGGGAGCGCGATCTGCCCTAGACTGGGGGACGGACGGTGGCGTCCAGGCGCAAGAGGGGGCCATGACGGCAGAAACGGTCGTGGCGGAACCGGTGATGGCGGGACGACGCGTCCTGCTCGTGATCGGAGGCGGCATTGCCGCCTACAAGTCCCTGGACCTCATCCGTCGATTGCGCGAACGCGGTGTCGCGGTCCGCGCCGTGATGACGGCCTCCGCCAAGCAGTTCGTCACCCCGTTGGCCGTCGCCAGCCTGACGGGCGAACGCGTCTACGACGAACTCTTTGCGCTGACCGACGAGGCCGAGATGGGCCATATCGAACTGTCGCGCAGTGCCGACCTCGTCGTCGTGGCGCCCGCCACCGCCAATCTCATGGCCAAGATGGCGCAGGGATTGGCGGACGATCTCGCCTCGACGCTGCTGCTCGCCACCGACAAGCGCATCCTGCTCGCTCCCTCGATGAACGTCCGCATGTGGCTGCATTCCGCCACTCTGCGCAATCGCGCGACCCTGGAACGGGACGGCGTCGTGATGGTGGGGCCGGGCGACGGCGTCATGGCCTGCGGCGAATTCGGCCCCGGCCGCATGGCGGAGCCGCTCGACATCGTCGCCGCCGTGGCGCGGGCCCTGGCCGGCGAGACCACCATCCCGCTTCCGACCGCGCCGCTGCGGCTGCTGCAGGGGCGCCGGGTCGTGGTGACCTCCGGCCCGACCCACGAGCCCATCGACCCGGTGCGCTATCTCGCCAACCGCTCCTCGGGCCGGCAGGGCCACGCCATCGCGGCGGCCGCCGCCGCAGCCGGTGCCGAGGTGGTGCTGGTCTCGGGACCCGTTGCGATCCCGGATCCCAAGGGTGTCACGACGGTGCATGTCGAGACCGGGCGCGAGATGCTGGCCGCCGTCGAAACGAGCCTGCCGGCGGATCTCTTCATCGCCGCCGCCGCCGTGGCCGACTGGCGGCCCGAGGTCGTCGCTGGACAGAAGCTGAAGAAGCGCGAGGGCGCGGCCGACCCCGTGTTCCACCTCGGTCGCAACCCCGATATCCTGGCCACGGTGGCGGGCCGGACGAGCGGGAGACCGCGGCTCGTCGTGGGTTTCGCCGCCGAGACCGACCGTCTCCTCGACCATGCCGCCGAAAAACTCGCCCGCAAGGGCTGCGATGTGATCGTCGCCAACGATGTGGGTTCCGGCTCCGACGTGATGGGCGGGGCGGAGAACCAGGTCCATCTCGTGACCCGGGACGGCGTGGAACCCTGGCCACGGCTCGACAAGGAGGAGGTGGCGCGTCGGCTCGTAGCGCGCTTTGCCCTCCTGCTCGAAGGGGCCAGCGCGTGAGCGTTCCGGTCCGCGTCACTCGCCTGCCGCATGGCGAAGGGCTGGACCTGCCGGCCTATCAGACGGAGGGGGCGGCTGGCCTCGACCTCGTGGCGGCGCTGGCGCCGAGCCATGTCCTGGTGATCGAGCCCGGCGCCCGCAGCCTCGTGCCGACCGGTCTGATGCTGGCACTGCCGGAAGGCTACGAGGCGCAGGTCCGTCCCCGATCCGGGCTGGCGATGCGCCACGGCGTGACGGTCCTGAACGCCCCCGGTACGATCGACGCGGATTACCGCGGCGAGGTCGGGGTGCTCCTGGTCAACCACGGATCCGAGAGTTTTCGGATCGAGCGCGGGACCCGCATCGCGCAACTGGTCCTGGCCCGCGTCGAGCGGCTTGCCTGGGTCGAGGGCGAACTCGATGCCACGCAGCGCGGCGCCGGCGGTTTCGGTTCGACGGGACACGCAGGCCCTCCGTGAACCTTTTGCCCGAGCGGAGCCTGCTGGCGGTGGCGGCGGTCGTCGACATCGCCATGAACGCCAGGTTGGCGCCTGTCGCCGCCAAGGCGCTGGCGAGCCGCCACGGGCTCATGCCGCGCCATCTCGAGACGCTGCTGCAGGAGTTGGTCCGAGCCGGCATTCTCAAGGGAACGCGAGGGCCCAAAGGCGGCTACGCTCTGGCGCGGGAGCGGCGGCGCATCACCGTGGGAGAGGTCCTGAGATCCGCTGCCAAGGTCGGCGAAAACGACGCCAAGCCGCGGCCGCGGCCCTCCTTCGTGGATGCGGTCGTAACGCCGGCGCTGCGACCCGCCAGCGAGGCTTTCCTGGCGGCGCTCGATGAGACCACGATCGCCGATCTCTGCGCTCGCTCCGAAGCACTGGGCACGGAGCGCGATGCCGATATCGATTTCGCGATCTGACGGCGAGGATCAGGAGGGCTTGCGGCGGAGGTGCTCGTCGAGCCGCGGCATGATCTCGACGAAGTTGCAGGGCAGGGCGCGATAGTCGAGCTGGTGGGCCAGGATGCCGTCCCACGCGTCGCGGCAGGCGCCGGGAGAGCCCGGCAGGGCGAAGACGAAGGTCGTGCCGACGAGCCCCGCGGTGGCGCGGGACTGGATGGTGGAGACGCCGATCTTGTCGAAGGAGATGCGGTGGAAGATGGCGGAGAAGCCGTCCATGCGCTTGGTGAACAGGGCCTCGACGGCTTCGGGCGTGACGTCACGGCCCGTGAAGCCTGTGCCGCCCGTGGTCAGGACGACATCGACCTTGGGATCGGCCACGAAGAGGCTCACGGCCGCCTGAATGGCCGGCACGTCGTCCCTGACGACGGTGCGGCCAGCCAGCCGGTGACCGGCCGCGGTCAGGCGCTCCGCCAATGTGTCGCCGGAGCGGTCGTCCGTCAGCTCGCGCGTGTCCGAGACGGTGACGACCGCGATGCCCAGGGGCACGAAGGCGCGATCGAGGTCCAGCCTGCTCATGGAGGTCGCCTTTCAGGGGCCGCACCCGAATCGCGGCGCCGCCACCCTTAGCAGCCGTTGGACGAGGGCCAAAGCCGCGGCATCCGGACCGCCTCGCGGCGCGTTGGCGCGGCAGAGGAGACATTGTCATGCTGGAACATATGCCCAAAGTCGTGGGAGAAGCCTTGAGGGCGATCCGACCGGGGCTCGACAAACTCGCCATCCATGCCGACTTCGCGGCGGTGCCCGACACGATCGCGGTGTCGAGCCCGGCCTTCACGTCCGAGAGTGCGATCCCGGCGGATTACACGGCGGACGGTCGCAAGCTGTCGCCTCCGCTGGCCTGGCATGGTGTGCCGGCAGGGACCGCCGAGATCGTGATGCTGATCGAGGATGCCGACAGCCCGACGCCGGCGCCGCTCGTCCACACGGTCCTGGTCGGCCTTCCGGGACGGGACGGAGCCCTGAGCGAGGGCGACCTGAAGAGCCCTGGGGGAGAAGGCTCCCCGCATCGCCTCGGGAAGAACTCGTTCCTCAAGGCCGAATATCTGCCGCCCGATCCGCCCACGGGTCACGGTCCCCACCGCTATGCCGTCCAGGTCTTCGCCGTCGATGCCCCGCTGGTCCTTGACGACAAGCCGGGCCGTGGTGCCGTCATCGAGGCCATGACGGGCCATGTCATCGCCAAAGGGCTGCTGGTGGGCACCTACGAGCGGCGATAGCGGACGTTCTCAACGAGGGAGCCGTCACTCTTCTCCCTCCGGGAAGAAGGGTCCTCATCGAGACGAACCAAGCCGTGGGTTCAGCAGATTCGAACCGAAGTCGGTCCAAAGGCGCCGGGCCTTCAGAAACCCATTTGCACGCCGGGAGTCATGCCGTCGCTGCCGCCGAGGCCGATGCCGATGTGACGGGGGTCGCCGGAGGGTGTGGAATCGTCGTCGGGCGTGCTGAAGGTGTTCTGGCGCGCCCGGGCCTGGGCCGAGGTCGACTTGGAGGGCACGAGATCGTAGCCGGGCGATGCCGCCGGAGCGGTCTGGACAGCGGTATCGGCCTTCTTGCGCCGCGCAGCGACGTGCTTCTTGGCCTTGACCGGCTTGCCTTCGCTGGCCATGCCCGCCGCCGATGGTGCCGCACTCTGCGCCATGGCTTGTAGAGGAAACGCCCAGGCGGCGCCGAGGGCGCAGAGCGCCAGGGTTCCTGCTCGATACATCTGTGACCTTCTCCACGTCCTACGGTGACCGACGTCGTCTCCCTCGACCATGTCCACAGCATGACCAAGCGATCGTCGGCGCGTCTCAAACGCGCCGACGCCGCATCAATGGCGAAACAGCAGCGTGACGGCGTCGATCAGCGTCGAGCCGCCGAGCGGCGCCACGAGGAGCAGCACGAGGTTGATGCCGATGATCCACGCGACCGTGCGCTCCTGGCGTTTCGTCAGGCGCATCCGCGATGGAGTGGGGTCCCAGGGCCCGGGAGGCGGGCCTTGATTGCTGAAATCGACGAACATGGATGGTCTCCGAGCCGGTCGTCCGAGCGAGGTCGCGGCAGCCTGGAGCCGGCGACGGCTCTCCTGCATCTAGGACGTGATCCTCGGGCGGAGGTTTGTTCCTGGCAAGCTGTTTCGGACCCTCCACATGCGGCGGAATGGTCAGGGCGAATGGCGTGGTCCCGCCGCACGAATTGACCGTGAGCTTCCCATCGGCGTAGCGTTTCGCATGACGAAGCTTCTGATCTCCCTCGGTCTCGTGCTGCTGCTGGCGGCGTGCGCCAATACAGACGGGTCGCAACCGCGGTATTCTTCCTCAGCCGGTGGCGCGAGCCCGGCCGGGTTCAATGGTGGTTATGCCGGCACCAACAACGGGTTCAGCAACCTGAACACCAAGAGCGTGCCCTTTTGACCGGCAGCACGCCGACGGTGGGTCCGGACGGCATTGAAACAGTCGGGAGAGCCGATGCGCCGCCCCCACGTCTATGAGCGAACCGTACCTCGGCTGCGTCGGGACGCCTGTCATGTGCCCGACGGCGATCCGGGGCAGGCGGCGCGGAGCATCGTCCGCGCCCTTCCGGCGCTGATCGCTCTGGCTGAGACTGCCGGTCTGACGAGCCTGGTCGAGCGGCTCGATGTCGCCCGGATCGAAGCCGAGCGCCTCGGCTATGGCGGGGCCGCACGCGATCCCTGACGGGACATGCGCGGCCTGATGGCCAGAGGCGGCGGACCGGGTCGCATACTCTCCATGCGACCCGACCCATTTTGAGATCACATCACTTGGCGCAGGTGACCGTCAGCTGCGCGGTCGCGGTCGCATCGGCCGGGGCCGGGCAGGAGGCCGTTCCGTCCTGGCCCAGAGTGGCGCCCGTCGAGCAGGTGGCGGCGATGATCTGTTCGCCGGCCTGACACTGCGCCGTGACGGCCTGTCCCGGTTGACCCGCCGTCTGGCGAAGCGTGAAGGCGAGCTTGGACCCGGCGTCTCCGGCGGGACCTGCCGGGCCGATGGCGCCGACGGGACCCGACGGGCCAGCCGGCCCGGCCGGCCCTGCATCGCCCTTGGGACCCGGAATGCCGGGGCTGCCGGCCTTGCCGTCCTGGCCCGCATCGCCCTTGGCGCCGGCTTGGCCTGCCGGGCCGATCTCACCCTTGGGGCCGGGCGCGCCTTGCGGTCCTTGAGGCCCGGCCGGTCCAGCGGGTCCGGCCTGGCCCATGGCGCCTGCGGGACCGACGGGTCCCTGGGCTCCGGCGGGGCCGGCCGGGCCCTCGGGACCCGCAGGTCCGGCTTGGCCCGGCTCCGGTTTGGAACAGGCCGCGATGGTCATGAGGCTGACGAGAGAGGCAATGGCGAGGGCGTGACGCATGGTTGCTCCTGCTTGAGAGCCACACGGTACGGGCTCTCGGCACAGTCGCAAAGTCCGCCGAGTCGGTACCGCAGCGGGAGTTGCCCCTTCCCAAGCGCAATGCGCCGACGGTCGAGGGCCTGTGACGGATCGGCGACATGACCGGAGGTCCGAATGCCGTGCACCCCCAGGCTGCTATGGCAGCACGGGGACGCGAATCACTGCTTGCGACGTGGGTTCGCCGCGCAGGGGCGGCGGACGCGCCCGTCGTGCTTCACCCGCGATGGAATTCGGATCGTCTTTCGTGGCAGGATCACCCCGCGGCGCCGATCCTCGTCCGCCTGTGAAGTCTGGCGGACACTGGCTCGGCTTGCCGGTCTCGTGCGGAGCGCGGTGGAGGAGGCCGCCCGGGGTGTGAGCGAGCCGACCGCTCGGAACCAGTGTGACATGCAGAGCCGCATCCTCTTCTACGTTCAACATCTGCTGGGCATCGGGCATCTGGTGCGGGCGGGCCGCGTCGCGGCGGCCCTCGCCGAGGGTTTCGAGGTGCTGCTGGTGGTGGGAGGCGACGTTCCGCCGGGCCTGCTTCCGGATGGCGTCAGCCTCTTCGTCCTGCCGCCCGTCAAGGCCGGGCCGGCCGGCTTCTCGGCGCTGGTCCATCCGGATGGCAGCCTCTTCACGGCCGAGGACAAGGAGCAGCGCCGCGACCTGCTGCTGAAGTGTTTCGACGATTTCGTCCCCGAGGTCGTTCTCATCGAAGCCTATCCGTTCGGCCGGCGGCCCATGCGCTTCGAGCTCGTGCCTCTCGTCGCGCGAGCCGCTGCCGCCGCCCACCGCCCTCTTATCGCCTGTTCCATCCGCGACATCCTGCAGGATGCGAGGCCCGACCGCCGGGCCGAGACGCTGGAGACTATCCGCCGCGACTTCGGCCTCGTGCTGGTTCACGGCGACCCACGACTGGTCCAGCTGTCGGACACGTTTCCGGAGGCGCGGGAGTTCGAGGACCTCGTCGTTCACACCGGCCTCGTGGGGCCCGACCGCGAGCGGCCGGCGGATGATTGCGAGCCGCTCGCCGCCGACGGGGAGCCTCCCTTCGATGTCGTGGTGTCGGTCGGCGGCGGGGCCGTGGGAGCAAAGCTGATCGCGGCGGCCCTGGCGGCACGACCGCTGTCGCGGCTGGCCTCGGCGCGTTGGCTGGTCCTCACGGGTCCCAATGCCGGGCCGTCCGCGGCGGACCCGGCCGTCCCGGGGGTGACGATCCGCTCTTTCGTGCCGGACCTCTCGGGCCGTCTCGCGCGGGCGCAGGTGTCGGTGTCCCAGGCCGGCTACAACACCGTGGCGGACCTCGTGGCGGCGCGCTGCCGTGCCGTCCTGGTCCCCTTCGCCGAAGGCGGCGAGACCGAACAGTCCCGCCGTGCCGCGCTGCTCGAGGCACGCGGCTTGGCCGTGGTGGTGAGCGAGGCGCACCTCGATGCCGTCACGCTCGCGGCCGCCATCGACGAGGCGGTGACCATGCCGCCCCCGGCCGTCCGGTTGTCGCTCGACGGCGCCGCCGTCACGCGGCTCGCCATCGAGCGGCGTCTCGGGGGGCGGTGACACGGGAGTTGCGGCGACAGCCGGTCGCGCGAAACAGGTCGCGACCCTTGCTCTCGCGACGGCATGCGACAATATAATGGGATTGCCGATGACGGCTTTCACCTGACACCCGGCGTCGCTCTGCCGGGCCGGAGCGCAGCGCGGCATGGAGGCCAGCCTCTTCCGATATATCTGGAACGAGACCCGGCGTGAACAGATCTGGATCCTGTTCATTATCCTGGC
>JAYVMK010000480.1:0-12392 GCA_043758995.1 Lichenibacterium sp.
CCGAGGGCACACGTCCCAAAGCGACCGAGGTCAGCCTTTCCGGCCGATACCATCCCGGCCGTAATAGTCGAGACCCGCTGCGTAGCGGAACAGGATTCCGATATCCTCGGCGAAATCAGCGAGCATGGCGCGCAGGCCGACATCTTGGGTCCGCGTGCGGCTTCGACGGCTCGCGCGACCATGGGCGGCCGAGTCGAAGGGCTGCGTGGCCTCGCAGCGGGAAAAGAACGTCATGACCGGACCTCGTCTCACAAAACTCGTTGGTGGGCCGCCCGCGGAAGCACCACGGACGCGCGTCGCTTGTTGAGCCGACGAACTCGCCAGCGTCATGCCGCCTCCCGAATGTCTTAACGGAAATGTTCCGCTTCATTATGGCGGCAAACATCACTATTCGCGGCCGAACCGTCGCCTGTTGTTTCTGGATCGCAACAAAGCTTAACGGTTGTAATCTTCGCCCCGTAAGGTTGACGAAAGCTAAACGTCTTCGGGCGGCGCAGGAAAACCAGAGCGTCGTCGGCAAGTCAAGACAGGGCCAAGACGCGGGCGATGAACCGACGGGTATCGAGACCGCCAACGCCCGGTGGATCCGGTTGACGGTGCACCCGAACTGGGGCGTGATCCGTCATGCAGATTCGCAATGGCGCGTCGCCGCAACCTGCGGCGGTGGTCAGCAGCATTTCAGGAGCTTGCATGAAGAAGCTGGTTGTCGGCCTCGTCGCCGCCATGGCGTTAACGGGCGCCGCCCGTGCGCAGGACAAGCCTGTGAGGATCGGCACCGAGGCGGCCTACGCGCCCTTCGAATTCAAGGACGACAAGGGCGAGCTCAAGGGCTACGAAATTCAGCTCGGCAATGCGCTCTGCGCCGCCGCAAAGCTGAAGTGCGAGTGGGTCAACCAGGATTTCGATAGCCTGATCCCGGCCCTGAACGCGCATAAGATCGACGCCATCCTGTCGCAGATGTCGATCACCGACGACCGCAAGAAGGCGGTCGACTTCTCCAATCAGGTAACGGTCGCTCCCGCCCGCTTCGTCGCGAAGCAGGGCTCGGGCATCACCGACGATCCGGCGAGCCTGAAGGGCAAGACGATCGCGGTGCAGAGCGGCACCACGCACGAGAAATACGTGACCGAGAAGCTGGCCGGCGTCGCCACCCCCAAGGTCTACCAGACCCAGGACGAGGCCTTCCTCGACGTCGAGAACGGCCGCGCCGATGCGACGCTGGCGGATGCCACGATCGAATACGATTGGCTGGAGAAGACCGGCAAGGCCAAGGGCTTCGCCTACGCGGGCAAGCCGCTGCTCGACCCCGTGATCTTCGGCGACGGCACCGGCATCGCGGTGCGCAAGGGCGATACGGCCCTGGCCGCATCCTTCAACACGGCCCTGGCGACGCTCGGCGCCAACGGCGAGTTCAAGAAGATCAACGACCAGTACTTCCCCTTCGATATCGTCGGCTCCGGCGCGTCGAAGAAGTAAGTCTTACGGCCGGGCACCCGATCGGTCACACCCGGCCCACACCCTGTATCGCGCTATGCGTGGTGGTGGGGGTGGGCCGGGCTGAAGCGGTAGACGCTATCTAAGCTCGTCCGGCAGAGCCGCCGACCTTTCCGCACTCGTCCCACCACGAGAGCCAACGTCCCTTCCCCCCAACATCCAGGATCCATGTTCGACCTCTACGGTTTCGGCGCTCAACTCCTGCAAGGCGCTGCCGTGACTCTGGAGGTCGCCGGCCTGTCGCTGCTCTTCGGCGTGGTGCTCGGCATCCTGGGCGCGGCCGCCAAACTGTCGACCCTGCGCTGGCTTCGGTCCGGCGTCACCCTTCTGGTCAATCTGATTCGCGGCGTGCCGGAATTTCTCATCCTGCTCATCGTCTATTTCAGCCTGCCGCAGATCCTCTCGAGCCTGACGGGCGCCGATATCGCCATCAGCCCTCTCGTGGGTGGCGTCTTCGCGCTGTCGATCGTCTTCGGAGCCTATGCGTCCGAGACCTTCCGGGGCGGCTTCATGGCGGTGCCGAGAGGCCAACTCGAGGCGGCCCGTGCCTTCGGCATGCCGCGGACCCGCGTCTTCTCCCGCATCCACCTCCCGCAAGCCTGGCGCTATGCCCTGCCCGGCCTGTCGAACCTCTGGCAGACGCTGCTGAAGGACACGTCGCTGGTCTCGGTGCTGGGTCTCGAGGAGATCATGCGCAAGGCCGACATCGCCGCTCAGGTGACGAAGCGCCCCTTCAACTTCTACGTCGCGGCGGCGCTGATCTACCTCGCCTTCATCCTCCTGTCGGGTCCGGCCTTCGCCTGGCTCGAACGGCGTGCCAACCGCGGCCTCGCGAGAGCGCCGTCGTGATTTCGCTGGGCGACATCGTGGATTTCATCGTCCGCCAGGCTCCCCTCTTCATGGCGGGCCTCGAGACCACGCTGCAGCTCCTCGTCGTGTCGACGCTCATCGGCCTCGTCCTGGCGGTGCCGCTGGCGCTGGCCCGGCTCTCGACGCGGAAGATGGTCTCGGCGCCGGCGACCGCTTACGCGTACTTCTTTCGCGGCACGCCGCTGCTGGTGCAGATCTTCATCATCTACTACGGGCTGCCGCAGTTCGACGCCGTCAGAAACTCGGTCGTCTGGCCGTTGCTGCGTGACCCCATGCCCTGCGCGCTGATCGCCTTTTCGCTGAACATGGCGGCCTACACGGGCGAAGTCATCCGCGGAGGTATCCTGGCGGTTCCTCCGGGCGAACGGGAGGCCGCCCAGGCGGTCGGCATGCCGCACAGCCTCATGCTCCGGCGCATCATCCTGCCTCGCGCCTTTCGAATCGCGCTTCCGGCGCTGTCCAACGAAGTCGTGCTGCAACTGAAGGCGACGTCGCTCGCCAGCACCGTCACGTTGATCGACCTCACGGGAGTCGGGCGCCGCCTCGCCGCCAAGACCTATACGACCGAGGGTCTCTACGTGGCGGGCGCCATCTACATCGTCCTGACGTTTCTCCTGGCGCAGGCCTTCCGCCTGCTCGAACAGCGTTTCAACGCCTTTCAGAGGTCTTGAGCGCCGTGTCATGCCAAGGCCACAGTCTCGACTTCGATCAACTCAGGGCCGTCACCACCGCTTGACCCCGGGTCGCGGCGCGCGCCATCCTGTGCCGATATCAGCCGCGAGGAGCAGACGGACGATGGCACGCGCATTCCGAGCCTTGGCTCTGACCCTCGCCCTGACGGGTCTCGCCGGGACGGCGCTCGCCCGTCCGGTCGTTCCGGCCGAAAAGCGCTACGAAGATTTCAGCGGCGACCTGCCGGCCTGCGGCGATAGCGACGTTCTGTCGACGATCTCGTCGAGGTTCGCCCGCAAGGAATCCGAATATTGGAACACGTCGCTCGAAATCGTCAGCTTCGATCGCGTGAAGCTGCTGGCAGCGCGTCCTTGGGGCCTCGATCACATCCCGCGCAACTTCTGCACCGCTCGGGCGCTGCTCAACGACAATTCCTACCATGAGGTCTCCTATTCGGTCGCCGAGGACCAGGGAATGATCGGCTTCGGCACCGGCGTGGAATGGTGCCTCACCGGCCTCGACCGCGAACTCGCCTTCGCACCCTCCTGCCAGTTGGCTCGCCCCTGATGCGTGCCAAGGCCCTGACGCTGCTGATCCTGGGCCTCGCGGCGGCATCGCCCGCCGTGGGCCAGACGGCGGCTCCGGGAGCCTTCGACTTCTACGTCCTGTCCCTGTCCTGGTCCCCGGGCTTCTGCGCCACTGGAGGCTATCAGAAGGCCAAGGACCAATGCGCGGCCGGCAGCGGGCTCGGCTTCGTGGTGCATGGGTTGTGGCCCCAGTACGACCGCGGCTTCCCCGGCGACTGCGGGCCGGCAGGACGCAGCCCGTCGCGTCAAGCGCTCGACACCGTGAAGGGCCTCTACCCCGACGAGGGATTGGCGCGCTACGAATGGCGCAAGCACGGCACCTGCTCGGGCCTGAGCCCCACGGATTATTTCGCCTCGGTCCGCCGGGCCCGTGATGCCGTGACGATCCCACCAGCGTTCCAGACGCCGCAGGCCGAGCAGACCTGGGCGCCGATTGATGTGGCGCGTGCCTTCTCGGCTGCCAATCCCGGGCTCCGCACCGACGAGATGGCGGTGACCTGCCGGGCCGGCGACCTGCAAGAGATCCGGGTCTGCTTCAGCGAGGACCTTAAGGGCTTCACCCCCTGCCCCGAAGTGGCGCGCGCCTCCTGTCACGCTTCGGGCGTCACGGTCCCACCAGTTCGTTGACACCGTTGTCGTCCGGTCAGGGTGGGCGACGCCAGGGTCTCGTCGGACAAGAGACGGCTTGGCAGAGCGGTCCGGGAAGCGCAGATTTAGGTCGGCGCTGCGCGAGACCCCTCCCGGATGACCCTGCTTCTCGACAAGCTCGACCCTGCGTTTCTCGACACCGTCGATGAACTCCGGTCGCTCAGTGCCAGCGACGACGTTCAGGTGGCCCTGAGAAGGATCACGGAGCGCTACGGCCTGAAGCACGTGGCCTACATGGCCCATAGTCTGCCCGGCCGGAGCCACAAGGATCCGCTCATCGTCGTCACCTATTCGACCGAATGGATCAAGCGCTATTCCGACCTGCGCTACATGAGGCACGATCCCGTCGTCGCCCGCGGCTTGTCCTCCATGATGCCCATCGACTGGAGCGAGGTCGACCTTAGCGGCATCCACGTGCGTCGGCTGTTCGGGGAGGCTCGGGACTTCGGCGTGGGTCGGCATGGCATGACGTTTCCGATCCGCGGTCGCTATGGCGACCAGGCGATCTTCAGCATCACCAGCGACGAGACCGACACGGAGTGGCAGCGCATCAGACGTCTGTTTATGCGCGATTTCCAAGTGCTGGCCTATCACGTTCACCAACTCGTCTTGCGGGCCGAAACCGCGGAAGTCCCGACCGTCAAGTTGTCTCCGCGAGAGATCGACTGCCTTCGCTGGTCAGGGTTGGGAAAGACCGCAGCAGAGATCGCCCTGATCCTCGGCATCGGGGTCAGGACGACCCGCTTCTATCTCGAGAACGCCCGGTACAAGCTCGGCGCCATCAACATCACCAATGCCGTCGCCAAAGCCATCAGCCTGAACATCATTTCGGTGAGCGTGTAAATCCGTACAATCTTACGGGTTTACCATCGGTAGTTTCGGAGCATGTTTCCCTTCGTAAAGCAACCGTGAGGGGACCATGATCTATGCAGTACAGGGTGCCGATGCGGCACGTTATCCGACATGGATGGCGGACATGCACAGTCTCAGGGCGCGTGTCTTCAAAGATCGTATGAATTGGGATGTGGAAGTCGTCGATGGTCAGGAGCGCGACCGGTTCGACGACTGCAACCCGCTGTACCTGCTCTCCGTCGACCGGCAAAACAGGGTTCTCGGCACTCTTCGCCTGCTGCCGACGACAGGTCCCAACATGCTTCGCGACGTCTTCCCGACCCTCTTGCCCGAAGGCGAGGTCGTCGAGAGCCCCACCATCTGGGAAAGCTCCCGCTTCGCCGTCGACCTTGCGGCGCCACAGCCGCCCGCCGGCACGAGGGTCAACCGGGTGACGACCGAATTGCTCTGCGGCATCGTCGAAGTCGGCCTCATGGCCGGACTCGACTTCATCGTATCGGTGTTCGACGCCCATATGCTGAGGGTGCTCCGGTCGGCGGGATACGCCCCCGACCTCCTTGGCCACCCCCGGAAGATCGGCTCCGTCACGACCCATGCCGGACTCTTCGACGTTTCGGAAGCTGCGTGGCAGCGCATCGCCGCGGTCGGCGGATACAGCGGTCGCGTCTTCGCGCCGGACAGCGACAGGCCGGCACAGGCGGCTTAGGTGGCGAGCGACATCAACGACCGTTTGTCGGTCGTCGCGCCAAGCATCGGTAAATCAAAGAGAGTTTGGAGCGGGCGAAGGGATTCGAACCCTCGACCCCAACCTTGGCAAGGTTGTGCTCTACCACTGAGCTACACCCGCATCCATGCCGCCCGGAGGCGACGAGACGGGTTTTGACGCAGATCGATGCGGAATGCAAGCCGTCGAAACGAGGTCGCCAACATCTTCGTCGCTGATTGCGTGCGACCGGCAACGGAACTTGTCGATGCAACGTTCATGGGAGGTGGAGCAGCGGGGAGAATGTCATGAGGCACTGGCGATCGGTCGCGACGGCGACGGTCCTCTACAGCGTCGTGGCGATCACCGGCGCGCCTGCGCAAACGCCGGGTGGCCAGACGGGCGGCACGAGCGGTGGCGCGGGATCGGCCAGTTCGAACGGCGGCCAGGGTGATGCGGGCGGCTCGGGCCAGACCGGCGTGAAAACCCTCGGCAACGGTAAACCCGGTTCCACACCGCCGGCGGCAGGGTCATCGACCGGCGGCGTGAGCGGGAGTTCGGTCGTGGGTTCGGGCGCCAACGGCAACGGCGGTGTCGTCAGCGGCACCACCGGGACGGCCCCCGCGGCCGGCCCCGCCACGGGCGACAAGCTCAACGGGATCGCGTCAGGCAAGGCGCCCTGAACGCGAACGAACCAAGACGCGGAGCAACGATGACCAGGACCCCTGCGAGGCTGACACGGTGGTCGGCTGCCGCCCTTCTGGCGATGGCCGGAACCGCCCTGGCGGCCCCGGGCGACAACGGCTCGATTCTCCCCGACGGCGACAATACCAAGAACCTGACCAAACCGGGCGTCGGCGGGGTTGCCGGGACGGGACTCGGCGGATCGACCGGCAGCGGTGGCACGAGCGGCAAACCGGCCGCCGGATCCGGCGCTCCGGGTCTGCCGGGCACCGGCACGAGCGTCAAAGGTCCGGCCGGCGAAGGGATCGGCGGCGAGGGCCGCTCGGACGGGATTACGGCCGGGACCGGCGGCAAGTAGCCGAGAACCCCGCCGTCCTCCGGCGTTCGCTGGCGAGGCGGGCTTTCAGAAATGCTCGTCCTGCGGAACGGTCGGCTTCAGCTCGTGGCGCATAATCAGCGGTACCTGGGACAGGGCGAAGATCACGGTCAGCGGCATGGTACCGAAGACCTTGAACCCGGACCAGAAGACGTCGCTCTGCGTCCGCCACACGATCTCGTTCAGCGCCGCCAGCACGAAGAAGAAGATCCCCCAGCGGAAGGTCAGCTTGCGCCACCCGGTTTCGTCGAGATGCAGCGCCGAATCGAGCACGATCGGCAACAACGGCTTGCCGAAGTACAATCCGCCCAGCAAGGCCGTGCCGAAAATGCAGTTGATCACCGTCGGCTTGATCTTGATGAAGACCGGATTGTCGAAATAGAAGGTCAGAGCGCCGAAGAACAGCACCGCAATGGCGGTGACGACCGGCATGATGGGAAGTCGCCGGGTCAGCGCATAGGAGGCGGCGAGCGTCACCACGACGCCGACCATCAGCACGCCCGTCGCGACATGCAGTCCGTAGCGCCAGGAGGCCAGGAAGAAGCAACCGAGCGGGCCAAGTTCCAGCAGCAATTTCAGCGTCGGGTCGATAGTCCTGCCCCTCGGCACCTTGGGCGTCGCCAAGGGGGCGCCTTCGAGGGTCGGCTGGTCTTCGATCGTCGTCATGAATCGCCTGTCACTGGAGCACGGTTCGGATAGCCTCAAACTCACGGTCGTTAAAGCGACTATCCTGGTCTTTTCATGGCTCGCCGGGAGAGGCCCGCTCGAGCCCCGCGATAGCCCGCGCGAAATCCCGCGCTGCGAAAGGTTCGAGATCGTCGATTCCCTCGCCGACACCGATGAAGTGAACCGGCAGGGCGAATCTCTCGGCCACCGCCGCCAAGATGCCGCCCCGTGCCGTTCCGTCGAGCTTGGTCATGACAAGCCCTGTGACGCCCGCCACCTTGGAGAAGATCTCGACCTGGTTCAGAGCATTCTGGCCCACCGTCGCGTCGAGGACGAGCAGCACGGCATGCGGCGCACCGGGCTCCGCCTTCTTGACGACGCGAACCACCTTGGCGAGTTCGTCCATCAGCTCGGCCCGGTTCTGCAGCCGGCCCGCCGTGTCGATCAGGACGACGTCCGACCCGTTCTCGCGCGCCTCCTTGATGGCGTCGAAGGCGAGACCCGCGGCGTCCGAACCCTGAGGCCGCGAGACAACAGGTGATTTTGTGCGCTCGCCCCAGATGCGTAATTGCTCGATGGCGGCGGCACGGAACGTGTCTCCGGCCCCGAGCGTCAGGCGCTTGCCCTCGGCGGAGAGTTTGGCGGCGAGCTTGCCGATCGTGGTCGTCTTGCCCGAACCATTGACCCCGACCACCAGCACCACGAAGGGCTTTTGCGCCGGATCGACGGCGAAAGGCACCGCCACGGGCGCCAGGACATTTTCCACCTCGCGGGCCAGGATGGCCTGGACCTCCTCGGGGTCGATGCCCTTCTCGTAACGGCCGCCACCGACCGCCTCGGTGATGCGGGTCGCCATGGCGAGGCCGAGATCGGCCTTGATCAGCACGTCTTCGAGGTCGTCGAGCGTCGCGGCATCGAGCTTGCGCTTGGCGAAGATGCCGACGATGCCGTCCTTGATCGACGAGGAGGAGCGCGACAGCCCTCCGGTCAGCCGGGACCACCAGCCGCGCGGCTGCGACTCGGCGGATACGTCGGGTGTCGCGGCAGGGACAGGGTCTGCCACGCGATCGACGGGGCTCGGCACCGCGACGGGATCTGGGCTCTCTGTCGGTGCCGGCGACACCGGGGCTGCGACGGGCGGCGGGACCGGCTCCGGATCGGGCGAGAGCCTCGCCATGGGGGCAGATACCGCGTCGGGCGCCAGTTCCAGCGGCGGCAGGTCCACGACGGCGGGCGGAGGCGCAACCGGCTCGGAGGTGGCCTGCTCGGTCGGCGCAACCGGCTCGGATGCGGGGGGCGTTTCCGGCTCGGACATCGCACCGCCGAAAAGCCGCTTGAAGAACCCCGGCTTCTTCCTGTCGCCCTGATCGTCGTCAACGGCCATCGATCTCGCTGTCCCCTGCACCCTCGGCTCGCCACGCCGTCCCGGTTCCGATAAGCCTTTCCCCGTGCAGCCGATAGACCTGATCCCCCGCCTTCTCTACCGCGACGCCCTGATGCTGGTGGTGGACAAGCCCGTCGGCATCGCGGTCCACCCTGGCCCGAAGGGCGGCGACAGCCTGGACGCGCATTTCGACGCCCTGCGGTTCGGCCTGCCGCGCGTGCCGGCGCTGGCGCATCGGCTCGATCGCGACACGTCGGGCTGCCTCGTGCTGGGGCGACACCGCAAGGCGCTGCAGAAGCTCGGGACGCTGTTCAAATCGGGGCGGATCGATAAGACCTACTGGGCCGTGGTCGAAGGCTCGCCCGAGGCGGAGTCCGGAACCATCGACCTGCCGCTTGGGCGGCTCGACGCCACGCGGGGCTGGTGGATGCAGGTCGATCCGGCCGGACAGGCCTCCGTGACGGACTGGCGCGTCTTGGGCCGCGCGGCGGGACGGAGCTGGCTCGAGTTGAAGCCGCGCACCGGCCGGACCCATCAGATCCGCGTCCATTGCGCGGCTCTCGGGTGGCCGCTGCTGGGCGACGGCATCTATGGCGCGCGAGACAGCGGCGAGACGTTGCATCTCCTGGCCCGGGGCGTATCGGTGCCCCTCTACTCCAGCCGACCCGCCATCGAGGTCTCGGCGCCGGTGCCGCCGCACATGGAGCCGGCGCTCTCGGCGCTGGGCTGGGCGCGCGAGGAGGCCGCCGCCGAACCGGGTCCACCCGACACGCCGTCATCGCACGTCGAGCGAAACGATCCGGAACCGACGTCCAAAGGCCAAGGCTGAGCGCGCGCCCTACGATCCGCGTTCGGGCCCGAAGAAGCAATAGACCGTGCTCTGCGTGCCGTCTTCATAGTTGCGGTAGAACACCCACCAACTGCCATCCGGTGACGGCAGGAGCTTGTCTTCGGTGATGATCCGCGAGTAGCCGTCGAGCTTGTAGCCAGCCGGCGTCACGTGAACCTGCTCGTCGGACAGATGATGTGCATCGGACGGACCGCAACACTGTGCTTTGACCCAGGCCGGCACAGGATCGCCATTGTTCCACTGCTCATGTGCCGATGCATCTGGAACATATCGAATGATAAGAAGCAGGCTGGCGACTGCCGCGATAGAGAACTTCATGAGGCTCGATCTCCATGATCCTGGACGTCTCGCCCCCCGAACTTCCACTCGTCTTGCCGGAGCGGGAATTCGACAGGAAGGCTAGAGCCATATGGGCCAGAGACAATCGGAAGAGACTGGGACTTTTCGCGGCAGGTCACGGTGACATGACGGGGAAATGACGAGCGTCAGAGGGATCCGCGCCGTGTACGGGCCTCGGTCCTGCAATCCCGCGTCAATCGGTCGTAGGGGTCGTCAACCCGCGCACGGCATCGCGCTCATCGGCGGCGCTCGCCGGTGACCGATGTGCTCGCGTTGCCGGAGACTGGGATGCGGAACGAGGTCGCTCATCAGATCCGTTTGAGCGACAGGGCCTTGCCCTTCTTGGGGTCGTTCATCCAGGTGCCGTCCTCCTGGAGGTCGAGCGTGGTCGTATGACCCTTGCGGGCGGTCAAAACCATCTTGCCACCCTCCATCTGCCAGCCGATCGGATCGAAGATCACGATGCCCTGGTCCCGGCAGGCCGGTGCCAGACGGGCTTTGAGGGTGTTGCCCGGTCCGCGCGCCTTGTCGTCGAGCGTCACCATGCAGCCCGTATCGCGCGTCTTGTCGCGCAGCACCGCAAAACGGCCCGCAACCTCGGCGGGCTTTTCCGATGCCGCCATGGCCTTCTTCGCGACTGCAACGGGCTTGGCAGTGTCGCCCTTGGCGGTCGCCGGCGCGGCACCCGCCTTGTCGGACACGGCCGCAGCTTCCTTGTCGAGGGCGACGCGTCCCTTGCCGTCGGCGGAGGTCAGGACGAGATGATCGCCCTGCGGGCTCGTCGTACGAAACCCGTTACCATCCGCGTCGAAGGCCAGCAGGGTATCGCCGCGGGCATCGTCGAGGTGAAGCCCGTCGCCGAACTCCGACCACGTCGTCACGCCGGTCAGAGCCGGAAAGGCACGATGACATCCCGGCGGCATGGCCACCGACGCTCCCTGGCTGCCCGCTTCGGGGCGGAGCGTCAGACGGCACTGCTTCTCACCCCCGTCGAGCGACAGCGTCCAGACCGTTGCGGACGCCTGGGCTGCCGCAAGGGCGGGGGCCGCCGCCAGCATCGCCGAAAGGACGGCCGCAGCCCGGAGGGTCGCGGGGCGGGTCGGGTTCATCGTGTCGGGCCTCGTCAAGGTGGTCTCGGCTGTCGAAGTGACGTCACCGCGGGCACGGGGCCGGCGGGCGTGGCTTGGGTCAGGCGTTGGGGACGGCCTTGTAGCTGCCGTGCCAGGGTGTCTCGGCGACCGGCGTCAGCGGTGGCCGGCCGGCCGCCCAATGGCTGATGTTGTCGACGACGAGTTGGCCCATGGCGTTGCGCGTATGCTGTGAGGCCGACCCCACATGCGGCAGCAGCACCACATGGTCGAGGTCGAGCAGAGCCTGAGGAACTTTGGGTTCCTCGGCAAAGACATCGAGCCCGGCGCCCAGGATGGTCTTCGCGTGAAGGGCCTCGATCAACGCCGCTTCATCGACCACGGTACCGCGAGCCACATTGATGAGGATGCCGTTCGGTCCGAGCGCCTTCAGCACAGCGCTGTCGACGAGGTTGCGGGTCTCGGGGCCGCCCGGCGTGATGACGACCAGAATGTCGCAGGCCTCGGCAAGGCCGATCAGGGTCGCGTGATAGGGGTAGGCTACGCCCGCCTGCTGGTTGCGGCCGTGATACATCACGGTTAGACCGAAAGCCTCGGCCCGCTTGGCCACGGCCTTGCCGATACGGCCGAGTCCGACGATGCCGACCGTGCGACCGCGCAGCGTATGTGTCAGCGGGAAGGCGCCACCGAGCCACTTGCCCGCCCTGAGGTGCCGCTCGGCCGCCGGAAGCTGGCGCACCGTGGCGAGCATCAGGCCCAGGGTCGTATCAGCGACTTCCTCGTCGAGCACACCCGGCGTGTTGGTCACCAAGACACCATTCTCGCCAGCCCAGGCGGCATCGACGGAATCGTATCCGACGCCGAAGTTCGAGACGATCTGCAGCTTGGGAAAGCGCTGCAGATAAGCGGCGTCGACGCGAACGTGGCCGCCGACCGCGAGAGCGCCGACGTCGGGCGCCACCTTCGCCAGCGTTGCCTCGGCGTCGTCAGCCTCCCAGAGCTTGATGAGGTCCACCTCGCGGGCGAGGCCCTCGACCACGAGCGGTGCCATCCGGGCAGGCATGAGAACGAGGGGACGGGCCAAGAGGATGCTCCGATGTGCTGAGATGTGAGGCATGATGCGGCAAGGTCGATCAGGCGGCAACCGCGGCAGGCCATCGACCCGCGCGATCGTGCCGC
>JAYVMK010000481.1:0-3805 GCA_043758995.1 Lichenibacterium sp.
CGGACCGATCCCCAGCAGCCCCGCGTCGTCGGATACCGAAATGCGAGCCCCGGGCCCAGCCGTGACCTCGACACTCGTGTTCGGCGGGGTGTGCTTGACCGCATTCTCGATCAGGTTGCGCACTGCATTCTCGATCAGAGAAGCGTGACCCTCCGTCGGCGTGGGACCTGCATCGACGAAGCCGATGACCGCACGCCGCTCATAGACCCAGGGCGCCATATCGCACACCACGGAACGGCCGAGGGTCGCGAGGGAGATCGGTCGGAAGGCTGTCCGGTCGGTCCCTTCGAGGCGACCCAGATCCGTGACCTGGGCTACGAAATGCGCGAGTGCATCGAGGTCCTGCTCGATCTTGCGGGCTCGGGCGTGGTCGATGTGGCCCAGCTCGAGCTTGACCATGGCCAGGGGGGTGCGGATCTCATGCGCGATTGCTGTGGTGTAGACCCGCTGCGCTTCCATGAGGCCGTTGGTCCGGACCAGCAACCGATTGATCGCGGCTCCGAGATTGCCTATTTCCTTCGGCATGCCGGCGGTGTCTATCGCGTGGCTGGGATCGAGGGGATCGATCTCCCCGGCCTCACGCGCAGCCCGCTCTACAGGCTTCAACGCTAGTCGCACGGACAGCAGCATGCCGCCGAGCACGAAGGTGAGCATGAGCGACATGGGCACCGCGAGGTGGTCGACGAGTTCGTGCAGGACCACGCGCCACATCACTCTTTCGTGGTCGTCCAGGATCGCGACTTCGACGAATGCTTTGAGGCCCTGAACGTCAAACGAGCGCCCGCCAGCCACCGCAATCGGCTTTCCGGGTCGGAGGAGTCGTGACCAGAAGTCGGGTGGGTTCACCTCCTGCGGCAGAAGGTGTGAGACGCAGCCGTCACGGCAGTTGGAATAAAGGATCGAGCCTTCTGGCGTGCGGACCCGGGCGAAATAGGTCTGGCTTGAAGCCCCGTAGCGCTTCAGGCCGTTTGGAACGGAGAACTGCAGCCCTCCCCCGGCGTTCACGGCAATTCCTGTGGCCAGCGCGTCGCTTTCGCGTTGGACCATCAAGGCGGCGAGTTGCAGGTCGTCGAAGTAATAGTCGGCTAGAACGACCGTTACCTGAAGCACGATGGCCAGTGCGGCGAACAGCACGATGCGTGACCCGATGACCTGCCACAAAGCACGGCCCCCCTGCCCCGCCTCAGTCATGACGATCGGTCTCGCGAAGCAGGTATCCCGCACCTCTCACCGTCTCAATGGTGACGCCGGAGTCGACCGGCTCCAATCGGCGGCGCAGCCGGGAGACGGCAAGTTCGACGGCATTGGTCGAAACCTCCTCGCCGAAGGCGGACAGCGCAACCTCGATGCGCTCCTTGGCGACCACGCGATCGGCATGACGCAACAAAAGTTCCAGAAGGGAGCGCTCGCGAGGCGAGACCTGGACGATCTCGCCCGCCACACGCACCGAACCGGAGGTCGGGTCGAAAGCCAGGCGGCCAAACTCGATTTGTTCGGACCGATGCGGGCCGCTACGCCGGAGCAGCGCGCGGCAGCGAGCTAGGAATTCGACGTGGTTGAAGGGCTTGACGAGATAGTCATCTGCGCCGCCGTCGAGCGCCTCGACCCGCTCCTCGATCGAGCCTCTGGCCGTGAGAACCAGAATCGGCACCCCGGACCCACGTGCCCGCAGAGCGCGGATCAGCGCCTTGCCGTCACCGTCCGGCAGGCCGAGGTCGACGAGCAGGAGATCGTACGTCACGCTCCGCGTTGCCTCCAGGGCGGCCTCGATCGTCCCGAGCGCGTCGAGGCGCCAACCCGCGCCCCGAACCCGCTCCTCCAGCAACTCTCGCAGCCGTGCGCTGTCCTCCACAAGCAACAATCTCATCGCCACTCGCCCTTGACCTGCCCCGCCCCTTGTAGCGCGGCGCCGCCCACCATGGCGCGCCTCGTGCCATTCTTGACAGAATCCTGACAGGTTGGCGTGGCTGCTGCAGGCGCGAGGCGCCGTGACGCCTACAGAGGACCAGGACGCACGACCAGACCGAAGGCGATTTAAGCCGAGCGCCAGAGCTACCTTACCGACGTTCATCGAGCGTATCGCGACCGAGAAGGCAGGATGCGCAGCCGTGGCCTCGGGGCTCATCCGCAACCCGATCCAGTCGAGAGCCTCGAGCGTCGGATCCACGCGCGCGTCGGCGGAGGCAAAGGCGAGCGAGGCCCAGCCGTCTCGAACCTCGGTCACGCCCGCGACGATGAAGTTCGCACAGTCGATGGTCGCCCCTGATCAACCGGCCCGCGGGTGAGCCGGCCGATGTGCCGGATTCCTATTGTCGAGCTTCAGGCGTTGTGCGACAGCGACGAGCAGCGGGACTCCGATCCAGAGCGAGATTACCGCGATCTTGCCGATCACGATGACCAGCGGACCGGCGGGGTGCGGGCTCGCCTGCGGCAGGCCCCGGCCAGTCTGGAACACGACCGCCTTTCAACTGCAGGCTCACTGACGTCTTCGCTCGGCGCAGCGAACGGGGTATTGGCTGGATCGTGAAACACAAGGTACGAAGATCATGCCGCAGAACGCACGCTACCCAAGCCTTAGCGGTCGAGCGATCCTGGTGACAGGCGGCGGGAGCGGCATCGGGGCTGACATCGTCCGCGCCTTCGCGACTCAGGGCGCGAAGGTCGGCTTCATCGATCTCAAGGCCGATGTATCGAGGAGCCTCGCCGACGAACTCGCCCGCGAAGGCGTCACCGTCCATTTCGAGGTTGCTGATCTGGCAGACGTCCCGGCGACGAAGGAGGCCATCGACCGGCTTCGCTCGGCGCTTGGTGAGCCCGTTACGGCGCTAGTCAACAACGCCGGGCATGACGAGCGGCACGCCTTCGACGAGGTCACGCCCGACTACTGGGACAATCGCTTCGCCGTGAACTTGCGTCATCAGTTCTTCTGCGCGCAAGCGGTGGTGCCTGATATGCGGGCTGCTGGCGGAGGCGCCATCATCAACATGGGGTCAGTGGCCTGGATGGCAGGGCTTGGCGGCATGGCAGCCTACACGGCGTCGAAGTCCGCCGTGGTGGGCCTCACACGCTCGCTCGCGCGGGACCTCGGCACTTCGAACATCAGGGTGAACTCTGTGGCGCCGGGCGCCATCATGACCCAACGCCAACTGGATCTTTGGATTACGCCAGAAGCCGAGGCCGACATACAGCGGCGGCAATGCCTGAAGCGCCGCCTGATCGGCGCCGACGTCGCGGCCCTTGTCCTGTTCCTAGCGTCCGACGATGCCTCGGCCTGTACGGGCCAGACTTATATCGTGGATGGCGGCCTCGTTTAGGACGCGCAAGACACCGCGGAGGTGGGTTGCTCAGATTCGTCGATCGCGTTGCAGCTCTGGGACGTCCACACCGGCACCGTCAAGTCGCCCCATAACAATCGAAGCCCAGGACAACGCTGGCGGTCGTGACTTCTGCCCGGCCTTAATGGCAGGGCGTCGTCTCCAGCGATCGCCTTCGGGTCGCTCACGGCTTACACGAAGGGCGACGTCCGGGCGGCGCGCGCCCGCATCAAGGATCTCGAGTTCGCCTGAGACAAAGCAGGGTCGACGTCGAAAGCCACTGACAAGGTGATCTCTACGGCGCCCGACGGCATGGTCTATAACGCCTGACCGATCTGAGGACGCCAAATCCGAAGGCTACCGCCTGCGCATGGAGCCTGAACGCTTTAACTGCCCAAATGAATTTCTCCGACCAAGCGTAAGGACCTGCCTCGCGCCAAGTTATCGCCGACCGTCGGCGTCGTCTTTGGGCCTCTTCTAGGAGCTTTACC
>JAYVMK010000482.1:0-19077 GCA_043758995.1 Lichenibacterium sp.
AGAACCACTGGCCTGCTTTTGCTCCGCCCCGCTGGCCTGAAATAAGACCGGCGTTGACAGACACGGCAGGGCGATGCATCGAGGGGCTGACCGCGGCCCCGCCGGGTTGCTTTGGAGGTCATCTGGCGAGGCCGCGAGGCGTGGCTGGTGAAGACCGCGCCGGTAGGAGATGTGGCGCAGGCCGCCGGCCGCGTCGAGGGTGGGGCAGGAGAAAAATCCAGGGGTGCTGGTCTGTGTGAACCCCGCCCCGCTTCGCGACCCCAGCGAGCCGACGTACGAGAGGCCCTTCTGAGCGGCGTGCATCCCTTACGGATTTGAAAGCGCTGGAGAACAAGATCCGGCACTCAAAACGGTGCGACGAGGCGTTCGAGGCCAGTAAGAGGTAGAGGCGTCAGGGCACAGCTAGGCAGACCTACAAAGGAAACGCCGCCGACACATGCCGATGGCGCTCCTTGCCATAACAGGGGGGAGGTGAGGGGTTAGACGCTTTCCAGGACGAGCAGCTTCACGCGGCCCGGGCGCGCCGACGCCGGATCTGGATCCGGACGTCGAACGGTGATTTCAACATCGGAACCAAAGGCTCGCGTGAACGCCAGTAGGCGCTCTAGCGAGTAGCCGCCGGTACGGCCACGCAGCAGTTTGGACGCATCAGGTTGACTGATGCCCATGAGCTTGGCAGCTGCAGTCTGCGACAGACCACGGCGCGCAATCTCATCGGTGATGCCGATGACGAGGTCTGCCTTAAGCTGTTCCTCGGCGGGGTTCTCGAATCCGAGATCCGCGAAGACGTTGCCACTGCTGGCATGGGCAATGGTCACGTCGTCGCTGTTGGCGGGCGCGGCCGCGGGAGCGGATGCACCATCGAAGCGAGCGAGAGAGTGAGCCATGGTGTTCAACCTTCAATCATGATGTCACGCCTCTCCCCGCAACGGGAGAGACTGGGTCTCATCGGGTCGGATCAAGCCGAATCCCGCCTGCCGAACTTGTCGGCGTGGAGACGGGTCGCCTCGTCCAAGCGCCGCTTGATCTTATCGATCTCGTGGCGAGGAGTAGCGATGCCCTTCGTCGATTTCTTCTGGAAGGCGTGTAGGACGTAGACGGCTTCAGCGAACCGCACCGTGTAAACGGCCCGGTAGGTGTCCCCGTCGTGGTCGTCCACGATCTCCAGGACCGAAGCGCCTCTGAAGGCCCCATCTCCGGTCATAGGCTTCGCTGCGGGCGACTTCTTCCCTTGCTGGGCGGCTCGGAGGGCGAAGCCCACGTTCCGCTTCACATCGATAGGAAAGTCACTCAAGTCCTTCAAGGCGGACCCGACCCACTCGATTGGACGGTCTGGTGAGCGGTCAGGCGGCGTAGGCATTCTGCCCTCCTCAAGTTATGGCAGATCCACCATAATGCAAGCTTAAATCGTCAGCAATGGTTAATCTACCATGAGGATCAGATAGCTTCAGCGGAGCAATCAGGCCATCTCGACCAGTTTCCGCGCATCGGCCCGCAGCCCCGGACCGAGGTCGTGTCGAAGGTCTGGGAGCACATTCGCGCGCACAACCTTCAGGATCCAGCCGACAAGCGGACCATTGTGGCCGACGCAAGCTGCGCGCCGTATTCGGTCAGAATCGGGCGACGATGTTCGAGATGCAGAGTTTCTCAGCCCATACCTGACGGCGGCCTGACACCAAGCCCCCATGTCTTCATGACGACGTGTGGACTACGTCGTCGCGGTGGAGCGGCTCCATGCTGTTCCCCGTACACCCGACCTCTCTCTCGAGCCTCACGTGCCTGACTTTGATCAGACTGCCTTCGCCGAGCTGACCACGGAGGTGGTGGCCGCCTACGTGGCCAAGAACCACGTCCAGCCGGGTGAGCTTCCAGGCCTCATTGCTTCCGTGCACGACGCCTTCAAGGGCATCAGCAAGCCGGGAGTGGTCGAGCCCTCGGCAGAACCGCAGAAGCCTTTTGTGCCGATCAAGAAGTCTGTCACCGGCGAGTTCATTATCAGCCTGGAAGACGGGCGCAAGATGAAATCGATGAAGCGCTACCTCTCCGGTCTTGGCATGACGCCGCACGGTTATCGGACGAAGTGGGGCTTGCCGGCCAACTATCCGATGGTGGCGCCGGCCTACGCGGCGAAGCGGTCGGAGCTGGCGAAGACGATCGGGCTCGGCCGTAAAAGCCAGGAGGAGGCGGTTGAAGCGGCTCCGCAGCCCGAGATTAAGCCCGAGCCCGCTGCCAAGAAGCTCGGTCGCCGCGGCGCCAAGAAGGCCTGACCTTTTGGTGAGAGCGGCTCTTGCAGTCAGGAACGCCGCCCGGCGCCCTACCTTACAGCGGCCACCGGCTCGACAATCGTCGGATCGTCGTCGCCCTGACCGGTGCGGTTTACCCGGCTCGAAACGATCCATTTCTGCAGCGCGTTTTCCGCCGCGGGCTTCAGCGCCTCTGGGCTGAGCGTGCCGTCGAGCCAGCCGTCAAAGTCCCTGGCGCCTAGTAGCACCGGCATTCGATCGTGAAAGGGCTCCATCCAGGCGCTCGCGCTCGACACAATGATGGTGGCCGACAGGACCTCGCCGCCGCTCGTGGGATCCGTCCATCGGTCCTACAAACCCGCGAAGGCCAGGACCGGCGCGCCGTCGGATGACGACCCTCGCCGTGCCGATCTCGTGACCGTCGACGACAGGTTCCTGCGGGACGAGCTTCAGCAGGACAGTTCGGCTTGACATGCGATCCGGCCCTCCTCGGCCGGAAAGCCTACGCCTCTGGAGTCACTTGGGATTTATCGCCAGCTGCACCAAGTTCGCGCCAGAGCCAAAATTCCACGCCTGTTTACAGCTTTTGCACGAAAGTCCAAGGCCGCTCCTCACCGGGCGGCATTTCTCGTTCTGGCCTCGGCGCGCTACCGCCAGTGTGGCATGACCGAGACCTCTCGCCCCCTGCATCGTTGGCAGGTCCATTGCCGGCGATTTTGGATGGCCGGGAACGGCGTGTCGTCCGGCAAGCCGATATCGTCGAATCCGACCACGACCATGTGTCCGCAGAATATCGAAGCGCAGAACACGCGCGCGCTAACCACCCCTTGCTCTTTGAGGTAGCCGATTGTCGGCGGTGCGATGGGTTCACGTTTCGAGGCGTAGGCCATGTGGTCTCTTCCCCGAATGACTCCTACGGCGGCCCTTGCGGCGCGTCGCACAGAACTACCTAAGGAGATGAACTCCGTGGCGGTTCCTGTTTAAACCCCTCCCCCCCAACGTCCTCAGTTCGGCGCACAGGACGGTGATTCAGTTTGGCAGGTTTCCACACCAGGACACCCGGCGCTCCTCGACGGTCACGAGGCCGAGCTTCCAGGCCTCACCTATCACACCCTTCACGGTCGAGACCGATACCCCTGCCCTGCCGCCACCGATCCCAGGTTATTGCGGCGGTCAGCCGTGCCCGCCACAACTAGCAACATGAAGCACACACCAGCTACAGCGCCGCTCACCCTGGCCACACGCGTCTCGCCCGCTCTAAAAGCTGCAGTGGACGCTTGGCGCGAAGCCCAGCCAGACCCGAAGCCGACGCGGGCAGAGGCGCTGAAGCTCGCTTTGACAGACTGGCTAACGGGCATGGGGTACCTGCGGGACCGCAGTGACCCCGAAGAGGTGACCGATGATGCTGACCGGCCACTAATGTCGAGGAGCCTGTGAACGGCTTGAATCCGATCATCTCCAGTTGCAGCGCCGTGCGGCGCTTCCTTTCGTAGTCATCGATCGAGTCATGGCGAGAGCATCGTGGGAAGGCTGATCGCGCTCACGCCTCATCCTCGCTGCTTCGCCGACGTTTGTTCCCGAAGTCGATCGTCTTCGCCAGCTCCGACCGCTTCGCCGCATACGCTGGCGCCACCATTGCCGAGCGCTAGTCCAGCGGCCAGACGGAAGGTCAAGGCACCAAGCTGAGTCTCAACCAACGTTAAATGTACGGCTGCGGCGAGGTCGACCTCTTAAGCGCTTGGGCGGTCCGGCCAGGGTAAACCGACTGCCGATCAGCACCAAGTGTTGCGCCAGAGCCAAAATTCCACGCCTGTTCACGTGCTCATCCGGCATCACGCATGGCTCCTGCGCCGGAGTAGCGAAGCATGACGTTCGCCTGGAAGACGCTGCTCGCAACGTTCGCGGCCACGACCGCTGTTGCGTTCTCCGCCGTCGCGCCAGCGGCGCCTCTGCTGGTGTGGAACGCCAGTGCTGGTGGGACGGTAACTCGTGCAGCCGGCCGCACCATTTAACGTCACTGACCTTGTCGTGGTGCGGCGGCCCGAGCAGCGGCGCGGTTCCTGGCAGACGTAGGCTATCTTCCGCGCGGCGTGCCGCTCCTGAAGCGGGTCGCCGCGTCGTCAGGGCAGCGGGTTTGTCGCACAGGAGTGACGATCATCGTTGACGACGTGCCGTTCAGAGAGGCGCTCAAGCACGGTTGCCGCGGCCGTCCCCTGCCCGTCTGGCAGGGTTGCGGGTGCTCGGGCCGGATTAGGTCTTCCTTCTCAACCCGGACCGCGCCGACTCGCTCGATGGGCGCTACTTCGGCCCACTGCCGCTCGCCACCATTGTGGGCCAGGCGTGCCCGCTCTGGACGCGAGGAGCACTGAAGGGGGGCGCCTTGCTTCCCTTCCCGGCCGTGCTCTCGTCGATGGGACTGCCGGCGGACTGCAGCCCTGGTGATCTCGGGCTTGTTGACGACCGGCAATCGAATGGTGATGGCCGCGCCGGTGCCGCTCGCCCAACCACGTCCGCGTGGGGTCAGTACCACCGCTTTCGCCTTGGTCTAGGCGGCGTCTCGCCGCTTCGCCGGACCGGAGCGCTGGATCGCCGAATTTCTGCAGGTCGAGAGCCGTGGCGGCGCAGGGGTGGTGTCGCCCAAGGGCGCGACCGGACTCATGCAGTTGATGCCGAGCACCTACGCCGCTCTCGCGGCGCGCTATGGTCTAGGCGTCAATTCCTGAAACCCGCGCGACAACGTGCTGGCAGGCGCGGCCTGCCTTCGCGAGAGGTACGATCGCTATGGCACGACCGGAATTGTTGGCGGCCTACAACGCCGGGCCAGGACGCTGGGAAGACCATCTGTCCGGCAGGCCACCGCTGCTGGATGAAACCCTCCGCTACATCGCCCGACTCGGTCCCGTTGTCGGTGGCGACATCGCTCCCTTGCCGGCCTTCAGGGACCGCGCAGTTGAACGGACGCCCATCCTCGCGCCGATTTTCGCCATACTCAGCGACATCGTAGCGCCGTCTCAACGCGCGGCCGAGCAGCGGCGGATCGCGCGCATCATTGTCGCCAACGCCACCCTGATTCAGCGTCCCGCCGAGTTCTTTGTGCAGCGATCTCCCGAAATGGAGGCACCGTCGGGCGAATTGCAGGCGGGCGGTCGAGCTGCGGGCGGAACCCATTCCAATCGTGCGCCGTCAGATGCATCCGTCGCACTGGTACCTTCCTCGGGCTTGCTGTTCGCTCGCCGAACCGGTGCAGGAGAGCGCCCATGAGTGCTGGGAAGCCTCGGCGGGCTTTGGGAGGCTCTGGCGGGAGTTTGGCCGGGAAGGAGGCACGATGGGCAGGAACGGGGGAGAGAGGGCGAGATAAAACGGCTGCCAGCCGCGGGTGTTTGGGCGGAGCGAGACGCAAGCAGGATCAACGGCTTGCAATGTCCAAAGCCGCCAGATAATCGGCCAAGCAGGCTGGCTCCGATGCCAAGAAGCTCGGCCACATCAGCGCCTTGCGCGCCAGCACAGCGCTCGGACCCGGCCGAGGCCACCGCATGACCGCTCGCGAGGCGAGCTGCGCGACCACCCCGGCCGGGTCCGGGATAATGGCCGCGGCGGCGCCAGACTTCAGAGCTTCGTCGGCCAGGTGATGCGCTCCGCCCAATGCCACGTCTTGATGCCGTCACCCCTGTGCGCCTTGCGGTGCGGAGCGAGGCTGACCGACTGATGTCGCGCCCTGTCGGCCCCGACGGTACCGTCTTACAGGGCGGACAAGCCGCCCTTGGTCCGGTTGGCGCCTCTCGGGCGTCCCTACGGCCCTTTGCGATGAGAGCGGGCCGCCCGTTCGGCGCCAGCGCCACATCCTGAGAGGGCTCTATATGCGTGCGTTATGCGGAAAGCAGAGATTTGATCGGCACCGGCCATAGCGAATTTTACAAGAACGTGTTGGTCCATGCAGGACCGGCAGCACTCAGTGATCGCCAAACAGGGTTTCGAGATCGGCCTCCGTCATGGCCAATGTCGGCGCGCCATCGTGGTCGAACAGGCTTTCGGCCAGGGCGCGCTTCTTGTCCTTCGGCACCTCATTTTCTCCTCGATCGTGCCGGTCGCCACCAGCTTGTGGACGAAGACGGGCTTGTCCTGGCCGATGCGATGGACGCGGTCGATCGCCTGTTCCTCGACGGCTGGGTTCCACCACGGGTCATAGAGGATCACCGTGTCGGCTGCCGTGAGGTTCAGCCCCGTCCCCCCGGCTTTGAGGCTCACCAGAAACACCGGGACGACACCGTCCTGGAAGCGGCGGATGACGGCCGGGCGGTCGCGCGTGTCTCCTGTCAGCAGAGCATAGGAGATGCCGGCAGCATCGAGCCGGGGCCGTATCAGGTCGAGCATGGAGGTGAATTGCGAGAAGACCAGGATGCGGCGGCCCTCGGCGAGCAGTTCGACCAGCATCTCTTCGAGCCGTTCGAGCTTGGCCGAGCCAGCCCTGCCCGCCGATTTTTCCGATAGCTTCAGCAATCGCGGGTCGCAGCAGGCCTGCCGCAGCTTCAACAGCGCATCCAGGATGATAATCCGACTGCGGGCGAAGCCCTTGTCGGCGATGGCATCCTGAACCCGACGGTGCATCGAGAAGCGGATCGACTCGTAGACGTCGCGCTGCCCGCGCCCGAACTCGATCCGCTCAACGATCTCGGTCTTGGACGGAAGGTCGCGCGCCACCTCGTCCTTTGTCCGCCGCAGCAGGAAGGGTCTGACACGGCGTGACAGGAGCTTGCCTCGTGCGACATCGCCCCCCTTCTCGATCGGCGTTCGCCAGTTGCGGGTGAAGCTCTGCCTGTCGCCGAGCAGGCCCGGCATGGTCACCGAAAACAGCGACCATAGCTCGCCGAGATTGTTTTCGACCGGCGTGCCCGTCAGACAGAAGCGGTGGCGGGGTCGAGACCGGCGATCAATTTCGTTGTGGCGGCGGCAGCGTTCTTGACCGCCTGCGCCTCGTCGAGGATCAGTGCCGGAAATCGTCGTGCAGCCGTTCGCAGAAATTGCGATCGAACCGGGCATTGTGGGCGATGAGGAGATCGGCGGGCTCAAGTAGGGCCCTCACGGCGTGGTCATTGCGCGCGAGGCCTGCAACCTTTCGACTAACCCTGCGCGAGAGGTGGCCTTGCCCACAACACTGCGTTATCCGCGACGGGTTCCATGGCACAGCCTTCCAGCAGGGCAACTAGGCTGAACCACCTCGGCGCCGAGGGAATCCGCTCCCGTCGAGTCAATGTCGCGGAGACCGCATCAGGCGCCGTTCCCGCGGGCGGCAGGGACGCCAGGCATTCGCCCCGCTTGGATGTGGTGGCACCTCGGCTCTGAAGATCCCCGACTGCTTTCCGCCGTGGGTGCCGGGCCGGTCGATGTAGGATGCCTACGTCGGGATGCTGGACGAGGCCCACGCGACGGTAGAAGCGCTGCAGGCGGTAGCGACCGTGCTACGGAGGAGCGCGAGGTTGACGGACGTCGCGTCGACGGCGTCAGCCGTCCTGGGCTAGGCGGGGGCACTTTTTGAATACTCTGATCGTGCAGATCGCGCTCCTGTTCCTGCCTGGGATCATCTGGGAGCGCATCCACGCCACCTATGTGCTGAAGGACAAGCCCGAGCAGTTCGACGTCATCCGCCGGGCGTTCGTGTTCGGGGTGATCTCCTACGTGCTGGCGTTCGCGGCCTACAGCGGCCTGCATCGCCGGTTCTACCTAGTCGCGCTGGAGGGCGACCACATCGCCCTCAGCATCAAGGTCGCGCGGGAGATCGGCTACGCGACCCTGATCGCCTTCGTGATGGCGCTCGCCCACGTGTGGTTCGACTCGCGCAAGCTGTTCTCACGCTTCATGCGCGGGGCGCGGCTCACCACGCGGTATGGCACAGAGGACGTCTGGGACTACACGTTCTCGCGCAAAGCCCCCATGTTCGGCTATCTCAACTTGCGGGACTTCGACAAGGAGGTGATCTACTCTGGATTTATAGAACTTTATTCGGAGAGCGATAAGCTGCGCGAGGTCGTCCTTCGGGACGCGATAGCCTACTCCTTCGACGGCACGGAGCTGTTCAAGGCGCCGCGGGTTTACATCGCGCGCGACAAGGACAACATAGACATAGAGTTTCCCGAAATCCCTGCCGATCCGCCGGCTGCAGCCCCGCAGCCACCCGGCGCCAATCAAGGTCCGTGACATGGCTGACGAGAACGATCGTAGAGGCGACAGACCGCATGCGGTGACCGGCGGCCAGTACCGGGCACAACGCGGCATGGAACGCCCTGGCTTCGCGCAGGACGGGTTCTCCCTCGAGAAGGGCGGCTTCAACCGACCTTCCAACCAGCCGTCCGTCCGCCCGGCACCCCCGCCGCCGATGCGGCCTTCGGCCAGCTCGCCCCCGGCGTCTCCTCCGCGGCCGCAGCCCCCACGCGCCAACTGGCTCGGCCCGCGTCGGGGCTAACGCGGCCGCCAATCCGGACCGTCGTGTCCTCGTCGCCGTTCGGGTCCGCGCAGCGGATAGTCCATCGACTGGCCTCTACTACCTCGAGACCCGCAAGCAGCATCCCGGCCGTGAGCACCGTGAAGCTCGCGCATATCAGGCGCCTCTCGTTGACTGCGCCGCTTACCGCCCGGTCGAAGGTGTCCAGGGCCTGGAGCGCCCCGAGCCACACGATGGAAAGCCCGCGGTAGAGATATTACTCGCTGGATCCATACCCGCCTTTACGCGGAAGCACGCAGTATCGACGGGCCGGGTTATCTCCCACAAGTAGGCCCGAACCAGCCGCTCGGGAGGTGCACGCGTGCGCGGCTCAGCGCGAACCGCCGTTTTCCGATAGCTCCGCGAGCTGGGACCAGAAGCCGACCTTGCGGCCATGCTCGGACCGCAGGCGCCTTACGAAATCATCGTGCGTCTCAAAGGCGCCGAAGCCTTCGATGCCCCGCACGAGCGAGGCACAGTCCAACAGGTGCCGGGCGGCGTGCTTGTAGCGGGTGGACTTCGCCCGCACGAGCGTGTCCTCGATCATCGCCCGTCGCAGCAGCGTCGCCGCCAAGGGGTGCTTGCCTTCGATCAGCAGGGCTGCCGGCTCATGCAGGAAGTAGAGGTCGCCATCGATCTCCGCCGTCCGCGTCAGCACGAGCCGCGCGGCGCGGATCGGGTCCGGCCATTCCGAGAAGAAATGCAGCGCCGTGGCGAAGCTGCCGAACCCGAACGCGTGCTGCATGGCTCGGTCCTCGGCTTCGATATCCTCGAAATCCGGCAGCCGTTTCAGGTAGGCGCGCAACAGCTCGGTGGATAACTGTCTCTCAAATATCGACCAGCGCAGCCGCTGAGCCCGCTCCGGCTGACCCGCCGCGTCGAGGGCGTCGATGTAGGCGTTCTCCCATGCGCTGTTGCCATCACCACGGTCGAGGATGAACGCATCGTCACCACTAGGGCCAGCCATTCGTGGCCGCGGCGGTCGTGCCGTCTCGAGCGCAGCAAGTGCCTCCGAGACGCGACTGGCGGCGAGAAGGCGACGGCCGATCTCGACGGTCCTGTGCGGAAGGCTCCGTTCGTCGGCAGGCACCAGCGCGATGAAGGCGTCGACGTCGCCTTGTCCGTCTGCGATGGCCAGCAGGGCTCGGCGCGCGGCGTCGGCGCGCCCATCGCGCACCCCCGCCTTTCGATCGGCAGAAACCTGCGCCAAACGGCCTTTCAGATGGGTCACCCCCGCGTCGCCAAGAGCCTGAAATGTGATCGCCACCAACCCATCGTAGACGCCGTAGTCGTTGGCGAGCACCGCCGCGAACACGCGATCCGCGAACGCCAGCGGCTCGGGCTCGGCCTTGACCGCGACGGGTCCGAGGTCCTCGCAGGCCGACCTGAAAACGTCTCCGACGGCGCCGTTGCTGTCATCGACGCGGTTGTATACCGGCTCAGCGAGTTCGAGGAAACGCCATATCAGGTCGAGCGCCAGGTCGGGACGGGCGGGCGCAACGCGGTCCACGATCATCGCCCGCTGCAGATCGAGGTCGCGGACGAAGTCTCGCTGCTTCCGCCAGTCCACGAAGAATCGGGCGGACTTCAGCGCGTCAATGCGCTTGGAAACCTCAGCGGCGATGCTGTCTCCACCGGCCTGGGCTGCGAGCTCCAGGCGAAGGCGCCGTTTCACCTCTGCATCATCATCTGCGAGTTCGACAAGAATCTCGGCCAGGAGCTCTACGCCGAGCGCTGCGAGGTTCTCCAGTGTGACGGTCTTCTTCGATGTTCCCATGCGCGCGTCAGCGCCTCTTTCGACCTTCGAACTTTCTGCCGCCCATCGAGGAACCATGGATCGTCCAGTTGGGATCGCGACGGACGAAGCTATCCCATGCGTGCCTCGGCTCGACCATCCCAGCCCGTCTCACGCTCTGCAAGGTCGCTAACACAGCACGAACGTTTATGGATTGAAAATCCGGCGGCATGAGCCGCACCACAAAACGAGAAGCACGACGGTCGGTTGCTGGTCACGCCAGAGCTGGACGACCCTGAATGAGCCGCGCAGGTTCCATATGGGCAGGTTATGCGAAAGTACTTCACAAAGGCCTACCTGCGCGTGCGTCAGTCATAGGCGTGCTACTTTGCAACCGTCCGCAACACAAGCTCTCTTGTGTTGTAGACGTACGGTACGCATTAACCGCAAACGGTAAACCGCTACAAGGTAACGGTAAGCCTCACGCCGTATACAGATTGCATCATACTGCTTGCGGCACGCGGTATGCCGCCTGCAGTTTGCCGTATTCGCAGGAGATCCAGGCATATGAGAGTGATCGCATTCGTCACGCAGAAGGGAGGCACGGGCAAGAGCAGCCTCGCCGTGTCCCTCGCCGTGGCGGCCCAGGAGGGCGGCGCCAAGACCTACCTCCTCGACCTCGACCAGCAGGGCACGGCGAAAAGTTGGTTTGAACGGAGGGAAGCCGAAACTCCCGAGGTAGCGGCGATCGAGGCGAACCGTGTTCCGGCTGCGCTAGCCACCTTAAGGAAGCAGGGCATCGGCCTCGTCATCATAGACACGCCAGGCGTAGATAGTCCCGCCACCGTAGCGGCCATGCAGGCTGCCGACCTGTGCGCTATCCCAGCCCGCCCCTCCATCGCTGACATCGAGGCGACCCGTCCAACGGTACAGGCCTTGATGAAGCTCGGGCGGCCGTTCTGTTTTGTTCTCAATCAGGTGCCTGCCGGCCGATCAGGTCGGGCCAGCGATGCCTTCCGCGTGCTGGCGCTTTCCGGTGCCGTGTCCGCCGTCACGCTGGCGACGCGAACGGACCATGTCGACGCCCTGGCGCAGGGGCTTGGCGTGACCGAACGCGACCCGACAGGTAAGGCGGCAACCGAGATCCGTGAGCTTCTGGCGTGGCTGACACAGCGAATGGACGGAAAAACCAATGGCTAAGCGTCCCGTGAGCCTGGAAGCCATGATGCGCGCCGATCCCATGCCGCCCGCCGAGACCTCAGTCGAGGTCGCGGCACCGGCCGGGAAGTCATCGACCGTCGAAAAGTTAACCGTCTACGTTCCCAAGGCCGCCGCGAAGCGACTCAAGCAGATGGCGCTTGATCATGACCGACGCGTCAACGACTTCCTGCAGGAGGGCGTCGACCTCATGTTGACTAAGTACGGCCAGCCATCCCTCGCCGACTTCGAGAAGAAGTAAACGGTATGCCGTAGACTGTAAACGGTTCGCCGCTTGGTGGAGTTAGAACGGCGATAGGAGTCGGGGCGGCAGTAGAACCCGGACTCCGTCTCATGGTCGGCGCTGCATACCGTATGCGGCGAACCGTAAACCGCTGCTCCATCAGCCTAGCACCGTTGCAGCCGCGATGAAGCGTCGGGCCTCGCCAGCGTAGGATGTCCAAGCCGGGCAAGTACCTCGCGCTGTAGACCTCGCCACCCGCCTCGACATCGTCCGTCCCAAGGTCGACCACCTCCTCGGCTCATGCCCGTCTGCCACGCACAGGGCGCGGGCGATTCGGTCTTCGTCGGACATGAGTGCGCCTCCGTCAGGCCCACCACACGAGCCGGGACGTAGGACCTAGCAACGAGGCAGCGCAGTCCGAAAGTCTGGCGGGCAGGATGTAGCTTCGCCCAGCCCGTGACCTGAGGCTGACCAAATTGCCTGCCCCGGTTTGACACCTAAGCCTACGTCGGGCGCTATAGTCTGTCGCGGCCGGGCTGATTCCCAGTCGTGAGATGCGAGGACTGATGGCCGACTAGGACGCTGAAACGAGAGAAGCCCCAGACCCGGCAAGGTCTGAGGCTTCTGAAAACGGTAGGACCGCTTCGCTAAACGCATTGCGAAGATGGGTCAGGCTCTGACCAGAGTCAACGGGGAAACTGTCGTTTCCCTGACCGCCTTGGTTCGCTCTGAAAACGGCCCCGACGGGGGGCGGCATATGTTTGTTGAGGAATGGCGGCGCGCCATTATGGCGTCGCCGCTGATGGGGCTCGACGACCTGTCGAAGGCGGTATGGCAGGCCTACGGCGCGGGTGCGCTTGACGACGTCGATGCGGGGTCGTTGTGCGAGGCCATCGCGGCAAGAAGGGTGGTCTCGGCGCCAGGTGTGTCGATATCGGCATACCCCAAATGGGGTAGATCAGGCTCACGGCCTCGAACTTCGGCGAGCCTCGAGCGCCGCCGGTCGTGGGCAGCCGGATCGTGGGTGCCTCCTGCGCTCGCTGCAGGCTTCACACAGGCCGAGAACGCCGTCTTGGCGGTCATCATCCACGAAATCGCCATCACGGGCCGCTGCGGGCTTCCTATGGGGGCTGTCGCGGCCCGAGCTGGCGTCTGCATCACCTCGGCGCGGAATGCCGTCAGGGAGGCTCGTAGGAGCGGGCTGCTACATGTCGAGGAACGCCGGCTGTCCTACGACCGCAATCTGCCTAACCTCATCACCGTGGCGTCGCGGGAATTAGCGCTGTGGATGCGAACCCGGGCGCGCGTCGAGGGGCAGAGGGGTGGGGTCAAATCCGTGTCACCGACCACCAATCACATCTTTCCTAGTTCTATGCGGTTAGCTGAACCGTTGACGAAGAAGGTCAGCCGAAGAAGAGAGAAAGCATGGCCTTCTGCTAGGAGAATGCGGGCATGAGCCACTATCTGGTCGGAGTTGAACAGGTTGACGAACCTGACACCGCAACCCCCTTCGACACCGCCGAGAAAGCCGTCCAATTCATCGTCACTGCGAAGGCTCACGGTGCAAAAGTGACGATCTTCTATGACGGGAAGCCGATTGACGAAGCGACGTAGGTCTGGATGAGCAGGACAAGCGACAACCGATCGGACGATGACCGCTGACAGGCTTCCCGACGATGAGGCGTAAGTAAGGGTTGGTTCTGGCGACCTTGGCCTCTGACCTCACCCTGACGAATGGCCTATGAATCTGGTTTCCACGTCCGACCGCTTGGCGGCGTCGAGATTACGCTTCGCGGTCAGGAGGAAGTCGACCGCCTCGCCGTGCTTGTCGATGGCGCGGTACGGGGTCACGACATAGAACGGGCAGGATAGCACGGTAGGTTCGCGTAATTGTTCATAGGGCGGCGGTCCTACAACGTTCGGTCAATGTACGGTGCCAGGATCGATGGTCACGACCAAAGAAGGCACATCGTCCTCGGGAAAGTGTCCGCCTGCCTGGAGGAAATGGTCCCAGGTCGCACGGCCGCGCGCGCTCACCGTCAGGTGCCCCAAGGCGGCAGGGTCGGGTTCGAGGAGACCCAACCTGACCAGGGGAGCGATCGACTTGGCGCCGATCGCCTTGTCTCGCTCGAAGCCATCCACGACGAGCCGCCAGCCCTGGGTCCCGCGTTCGGTTAGAGCGGGCTCGAGATGTCCAGGCCGCAGCTTGTCGCCCTGTCGTCCGAAGGTGAAGAGGCAGCAGGACCAGAATGCATTTCGGGGACGGGGAGGAATGAGAGCCCAGTCCAGATGTCCATCGGATCGGGGCTGAGCCGACGTTTTCGGTGCCGGACCGTCCTGCGCATCGGCGAAGCCCTGCCGATAGGCACGCTCCAGCGCCTGGGCGATAGCACCCGCAATGTCGACGGCACGACCGTATTTCCGGTTGTAGCGGTCCTTGAACACGATACCCCGGGCTTCTTCTCTGAAGCGGGCCTTGCGATAGGGATCGATTGAGGGCTTGCGCGGCGTCGAACTTATGACCGGACTTTCCCTGTACCCGGCGGCTGACGGTGCCGTTTGACGATGGCCGCCACGGTGTTCTTGCTGAGCCCGATCTCGCGTCCGATCAGCCTGTAGCTTCGACCCTGTGCCACGAGGGCGAGCACCTTGGGGGCGAGACGGTCCGATTTCGGACGGTCTCCCGCCTGTCGGCCGAACTGGGCACCACGAGCTTTTGCGGCGGCGATACCGGATCGGATACGCTCCACCGTCAACTCACGCTCGAACTCGGCGATGCCGGCCAACAGGGCCGCCATCATGCGTCCGTGCGGCGTGGCAAGGTCGAACGTCATCCCGTTCAACGCCACCAGCGACACGCGCCGGGCCTCCAGCTCCTTGAGGCTCACCAGCAGGTCCGTCGTGCTGCGCCCCCAGCGAGACAGTTCCGTCACCAGCACGGCGTCGATCTCATGTCGCTGCGCCAGGGCCAGCACTTTGCGCCGTTCCACGCGATCGAGCTTCATCCCTGAGGCGGTTTCCTTGTAGGTCCCGAGAATGTCGTAGCCTGCCCGCTCCGCGAAGCTCGCGAGATCCCGCTCCTGACGGCTGCAGGACTGGTCGGCCGTCGAGACCCGGCAATACAGGACGGCCCGCTGTCCCATTTGAACACCTCCCGCCGGACGCCCGGCAAGCCCTTGTTTTTGCGAGGGCCCGCGCCGTAGCAGATAAACATTACCTCAACTGGGACGATCGGCTATGTCCAGACGCCGCGTGCTCACCGATGCGCAACTGGAAAGTCTCATTGCCCTGCCGCGGACGGAACCCGTCCTCGTCCGTCACTGGACCCTGGATGAGGCGGACCTGGCCGCCATCGCGCGAGGGCGTGGGGGTGGCAACCGGCTCGGCTATGCCTGCAGCTCTGCGCCTTCCGATATCCCGGCCGCCTGCTCCGGCCGGGCGAGGTCCTCCCGCAGCCGGCGCTGAACTTCGTCGCCGAGCAGATCCACGTCACCGTCGGCGAACTCGCCACCTATGCCGCACGGCGCCAGACCCGGCAGGAGCAGCTTGACGGACAGCGCGAAACGTTCGGCTTCGGCATGTACGGGGCCGATCAGGCTCGCGAAATCTCGGCCTGGCTGCTGCCTGTCGCCCTGGTTACCATAGACATTCCGGGCATCGCCGCCACCCTGATGGACGAGTTTCGCCGACGCCGGATCGTTGCCCCGGGACCGACCGTCATCGAACGGCTCGTCGCCACCGTGCTGGTCTCGGCCGAGCGTCACGTCACTGAGCAGCTAACCCGCAGGCTGTCCCCTCTCCAAACGGAAGCCCTGGACAGCCTTCTGGCATCGGACGAGGGCGCGGTCATGAGCGTCCTGGCCTGGGCACGACAGCCACCGGGGGCGCCGAACCACAAGGCTCTCAAGCGCACCGTCGATCAGTTGATCCGTCTTCGCGCAGTCGGCCTCGATCCTACCTGCGCTGAGGGTGTTCATCCCGAGCGCCTCCGCGCCCTGTCGTTGCCGCGCCGCAGGGCGACGATCGTGGCGACTGTCCTGGATACCGTGGCACGCTTGACCGATGACGCCGTCGGCCTGTTCGACCGCGCGGTGAGCCGCATGGTCCGGCGTGCCGAGGCGCGCGAAGAAGGTGCTGTCCTGCGCGATGCCAAGGCCCTCGGCGAAAAGGTGCGCCTGCTGGTCCGGCTGGGTGTTGCCCTGATCGCGGCGAAGAAGGAGAAGGCTGACCTCGACGAAGCCGTGACGGCGGCCGTGGGCTGGGACAGGCTGGCCGCCAGCATCCACCGAGGCCGAACGGCTGTCCCGACCGGAGAAGGCGGATCTGAATGCGTTGGCCGGCCGGTCTTGGCCGGTGCTGCACCGGCTCGGCCCGATTTTCCTTGCCGCCTTTCGGCTGCGTGCCATCCCGGCCGGGGCTCCGACGCTGAGAGCAGCTGAGATGCTGAGGAACACTTATGCCAGCGGGGGGCGGACATGGCCGAAGAACCTGCCGACGAGCTTCCTCCGACCGGCTTGGCGGGACGCGGTGCTGGGCAGCGAAAGACAGGGTCAGATCCAACACCGCCGCACCTGGGAAGCCGCCACTCTCCTCGGGTTGCGTGACCGACTGCGCGCCGGCGACATCTGGGTCGAAGGCAGCCGGCAATGGCGTGCGATCGAAGACCAGCTCCTGTCGCCGGCTTTGTTCACCGCCATGCGCGAGGCAGGCCCCTTGCCGGTAGCCGTGCCAGCCTCTGCCCTGAAATACCTCACCCATCGCCGCGATCTCCTCCAGAAACGGTTGCAGGAGATCGAAGCTAAGGCCGCCCTAAACACCTTGGAGGACATCAGGATCAAGGGCGTGATCTGAAGATCACGCCTTTGAAAGCAATCACGCCCGAGGCCGCTGAGGTCGCGGCGGAGCGGCTCTACGCCCTGGTGCCGAACATCCGCATCACGGCTGTTCTGGCCGACGTGCACCGCTGGACCGGGTTCGCTGACACGTTCACGCACCTGCAGACCGGATTGCCGGGCACAGATCCCCGCGTGGTGCTCACTGCGGTCCTGGCCGACGCGACCAATCTTGGGCTAACCCGCATGGCCGATGCGTGTTTGATCGTCGGCCACCGCCAACTCGCCTGGACGGCGGGATGGCATCTGCGCGAGGATACCTATCGTCGCGCCCTTGCCACTCTGGTAGACGCTCAACAACGCCAGCCCCTCGCCGCTCTGTTCGGGGCCGGAGACGTTTCGAGCTCCGACGGCCAAGCTTTTCTGACGGCGGGGCGAGGGGAAGCCCTGGGCGCCCACAACGCCCGGCACGGCCACGGCCGAGATCCTTCCGCTCTCTTCTATACGCACGTCTCGTCACGACACGCGCCGTACCACACGGCCTCGATCCCACCCTCAGGCGAAGCCGCTTACGTCATCGACGGCCTGCTCTACCACGAGGCCGATCTCAGCATCGCGGTCCACCACACGGACGGGGGTGGGGTAAGCGATCACACATTTGCCCTGGCGCATTTGCTGGGATTTCGCTTCGTGCCGCGCATCCCCAACGTTGCCGACCGCAAGCTCTACGCCTTCTCACCCTCTGCGACCTGGCCGACGCTCGCCCCCTTCATCGGCGGTCGGATCGACGAAGCCTTGATCGTCGCTCAGTGGGACGACGTCCTGCGTCTGGCGACGTCCGTCCGAACCGGTGTGGTCAGCGCCTCGCTGATGCTCAAACGGCTGGGCGCATACCCTCGCCAGAATGGCCTCGCCCTCGCGTTGCGCGAGATCGGACGCATCGAGCGGACCCTGCACGCCCTGGACTGGCTGGAGCAGCCTGCGCTCAGGCGTCAAGCTACGGCCGAACTCAACAAGGGCGAGAGCCACAATGCCTTGGCCCGCGCTGTCTGCTTCCACCGCCTCGGGCGACTTCACAATCGCACCGCCCAGGCCCAGCACCATCGGGCGAGCGGCCTCGCCCTGGTCACGGCGGCGATTGTGCTGTGGAACACGGTCTACCTCGGCCGAGCGCTCGACACCCTCCGCCGCCGCGGCGACGTCATGCCGGATGCGCTGCTCGCCCACCTCGCCCCACTCGGATGGCAGCACATCAATCTGACCGGCGACTATCTCTGGGCTATCGACGCCGGGGTGGAGCCGGACGGGTTCAGGCCACTCCGCAGATCGAACGCTCAACCATCATTGGTTGCTGCGAGCTGAGCCGCGGGATGATCACGCGAAGCTACCGTGCTATCCTGCCCGTTCTATGTCGTGACCCCTACTTGGGACAGCGCAGGAGCGGTGGCGAGCGTAGCTTGACGCGTTGAGGCCGCGTAGGATTCGGGTGCTGACGCCTGTCCAACTCACCTCAAGCAGCAGTGCCACGCTCGCCATGGTCGACGATACAGTCCCATGCTTCGACTTTCCAGCCGTCGGGCGGAAGAAAGTCACAGCCGCCTTTGATGGCGGGCGTCTCACCTCGGATGGTGGCGTCATGCTGCTGTCGCTGGCGGAGCGGCGCCTCGGGATCGCCGAGCGGCTGGCGCGCTTGATCCCGGACCGGAGGGATCCGACCCGCATCACCCACACCTTCGCCGACATGATCCGGGCCCGCATCTTCGCGATCTGCTGCGGCTACGAAGACTGCGACGATCTCGATGCCCTGCGCACCGATCCCGCCTTCTAGCTCGCCTGCGGTCGACTGCCCGACACCGGGGTAGACCGTGCTTGCAGCCGACCCTGTCGCGGCTGGAGAATGCTCCGCGTCTTCGCGACGTGATCCGGCTTTTGCAGCGCGACGATCAAGATGACAGCATGTGTTGCCTCATCCGAGATGTTGCCCACGAGCTGATCGTCGCCGCTTCGGGTACCCACGGACCAGCTGGCCTGCGAACCTGGCTGGCGGGATCGGCTTCCATACGGCGTGGGTTCGGTCGCGCGGTCCAGCCCCGTAGCCGCGAAGCGGGGCGCCGGAGGCGCCGGGCTGGAGGGCGCGGACGAGCCCATGCCAAACTCGGCGTTCTCACGCCTGTGTCTTCTAGCAATTCGGGGAACATTTCGATGAGGCAACGGGGTACGTCACCGGCAACATTTCAGGCGAGGCAATGCGCCAAACCATCCTGATTGATGGTGTGGAACGGCCCCCTACGACAGCATCCAGGTGCTAAACGTGGTCGTTGCTTGCAACGCCACAACTAGGGAGCCGTTCC
>JAYVMK010000483.1:0-2986 GCA_043758995.1 Lichenibacterium sp.
GCACCGGTGCGGTCGCTGAGCGTCCCCGTGGTGGAGAAAAGAAGCTTGTAGGCGCGCCGCAGGTCGTGGATGACCTCGCGCGAAAAGCCGCGCCGCTTCAGTCCGACGACGTTGAGCCCGGCGAGATGGGCGCGGTTGCCGAGCGCGATCCCGTAGGGGATGACGTCGTGCTCGACGCCCGCGAGCCCGCCGATGAAACTGTGGCGTCCGAGGCGTACGAACTGGTGCACCGCGGCGCCGCCGCCCAGGATCGCATTGTCGCCCACCGTGCAATGGCCGGCCAGCATGACATTGTTGGAGAAGATGACCTCGTCGCCGACCCGGCAATCATGCGCGACGTGGGACTGAGCCAGGAAGACGCTGCGATCGCCGACGCTGGTGAGGAGACCACCCGCCGCCGTCCCCGGGTTCATGGTCACGCCTTCGCGAATGACGCAGTCCCGACCGATGCGGAGTTCGGAGGTCTCCCCGCGAAACTTCAGATCCTGCGGCTCGTGACCGAGCGATGCGAAGGGGAACACACGCGTTCCTTCGCCGATGGTCGTGTGACCGGCGATCGCCACATGAGAGACGAGCTTGACGCCTTCTCCCAAGACGACGTCCGGCCCTACGGTGCAGAACGGGCCGATGTGGACGCCGCGCCCAAGTTGGGCGGCGTGAGCCACGACGGCGGACGGATGGATGAACGGGCCGCCATCATGGTCCCGCATGTCGACATCAGACATGGGCATCTCCGGCCTGGATCCAGGCGCTCAATCCATCACCAGCATGGCGCTCAGTTCGGCCTCGCAGACCAGAACGTCGTCAACTTTCGCCTCGCCCTTGTACCACCACATGCTGCGCCGCTGGTTGAGCTTACGCAGATGGAACTCGACCCTGTCGCCGGGCACGACGGGTTTCCTGAACTTGGCCTTGTCGATCGTCATGAAATAGACGAGCCGCGGCCTGGCCAGTTTCTGGGCATGAACGCAAAGGGCTCCCGCGGTCTGGGCCATGCCCTCGATCAACAGCACGCCCGGCATCACCGGGCGCCCGGGAAAGTGGCCCTGGAACTGCGGCTCGTTGTAGGTGACGTTCTTGATCCCGATACAAGCCTCGTCGCCCTGCATGCCGATGATGCGATCGACCAGCAGGAAGGGATAGCGGTGCGGCAGATAATCGAGGAGTTTCAGGATATCGACCGAGTCGAGGTCCGTCCGCGCCGCTTCGTCCATCCCTGGTCCCCGGTCCCGATGTCTGTGGACCGCTCTCGTGCAGTCGCATTGCGCGATGTCGCATGTCTCCACGGCATCGCCAAGTCACGATTCACTCGCTGACGGTCGCTCGCCGTGCCAGGCGCTTCAGGGTGGCGTGCAGACGGAACTGCTCGCGCGCCGCTTGCGCCGGAATGCCGAACCACCGTTCCCCTGGCGGAATGTCGTTCATGACACCCGACTTGGCCCCGATCTGCGCCCCAGATCCGATGGTGAGATGCCCGGCGAGACCCGCCTGCCCGGCCGTCACGACATAATCGCCGAGCACCGTCGACCCCGAAATGCCGGTCTGCGAGATGATCACGCAATGGCGACCGATCGAGACGTTGTGGCCGATCTGCACGAGGTTATCGATCTTGGTCCCTTCGCCGACGACCGTATCGCGGTTTGAGCCGCGATCGATGGCAGTATTGGCGCCGACCTCGACGTCGTCCTGCAACACGACGCGGCCGATCTGCGGCACTTTGAGATGCCCGGCCGGCCCCATGGCGAAGCCGAACCCATCCTGTCCGATCCGCGCGCCCGCATGCAGGATCACTCGGTCACCGACGAGAGCATGGACGATCGTGGCATTTGCCCCGATCGAGCAGTTTCGCCCGATCTTGACATCCGGACCGATCACCGCATGGGGGCCAATCACCGTGCCGGATCCGATCTCGGCCCGGGGCCCGATGACGGCGCCGGGGTCGACTGTCACGCCGGCTTCGAGCCGAGCCTCCGGGTGAACCACGGCACTCGGCGAAACCCCGACCGTGCCGAACAGCGAACCGGGGCGCAGCGCGTCCGGATAGATGTGGCCCGAAACGATCGCGACAGCGCGATAGGGCTCCTTCGCCACGAGGCCGACGGTGCCTGCGGGCACCTTGTCGGCGTAGCGGGCCGGCACCAGGCAGGCCGCCGCGCGGGTCTGCTCGAGGGCTGCGACATAGCGAGGATTGTCGAGGAAGGTCAGCGATGCGGGGCCGGCGCCGTCGAGCGGTGCGACATCCCGAATGCGCCGAGACAGGTCGGCACCATCCGGAGCGGAAGCACCTGTCCACCCCACTACATCGGCCAGGGTGGGCTCGATAGCCGGACGGAAGAAAACTGGAGAGCTCATCAAGGTCCGCCGCTTGTCGCCTCGGCGACACCGTCAAGGCGGCGAGGCTTGCCACTCCCGAGAGGCTCGCGCAACCCCGGGACATCTCACCTCGCGGCTCGCCAGAGAGCGACCGTGCGAAGCGGCTGAAGCCCACGGGGCCTTCAAACGAAAACTGCGGGCCCGAGGCCCGCAGTTATTGTCGTCGACGATCGTGATCGGATCAGAAGGACGTGCCGCCCGAGAAGCGGAACGCCTGAGTCACGTCGTAGGTGTCCTTGGTCAAAGCATAGGCGTAGTCGAACCGGATCGGGCCCAGCGGCGAAGCCCAGAGGATCGACGCACCCACCGACGAGCGGATCGACGCCGAGTCGCGAACCTGCACGCAGGTGCCCTGGGTGTAGTTCGGCGCAACCTCGCTGGCCACGCAGGCCTGACCCGGCGCACCGAAGTTGGTCTTGCCCTGGTAGCCGAACAGCGTACCGGCATCGGTGAACAAGGCACCGCGCAGGCCCAGGTCTCTCGGCAGGTAGGGGATCGCGAACTGGACCTCGGCCGAGGCGCCGGCGTAGGTCGAGCCGCCGAGCGGGTTATACTTGTAAGCCGCGAGGTTCGAGATATCGCGCGGGCCGATACCGCTCGGAGCGAAGCCGCG
>JAYVMK010000484.1:0-13095 GCA_043758995.1 Lichenibacterium sp.
GCCTCGGCCACGAGAGAGAAAGCGTCATGCGCGCCGTCGGTATCGATTTCGGCACGACCAACAGCTCCGTCGCTGTGGTGGGAGAAGACGGGCAGGTCACCAGTCTGTCCTGGCCTTCGGCCTCGGGCGACGTCGGGGTCTTCCGCACCGCGCTGGCGGTCTGGAGCGAGGGCCGTGCGCCGCGTGCCGTGGTCCGCACGGCGGGCGGGCCGCAGGCGCTCGAACATGCGCTGGCGGGCTCGGGCCACGGCCGATTCATCCAATCGATCAAGACCTATCTCGGCAGCCGCGGCTTCACCGAGACGCGGCTCTACGGCCAGCGCTTCACCATCGAGGACCTCGTCGCGACCTTCCTCGGTCATCTGGTCCCCGACCGCGAGGCTCTGCTGGCCGGAACCTCCGGCGTAGTGGCGGGCCGGCCGGTCGTCTTCGCGGGCGACAATCCCGATGAGGCGCTGGCGATCACGCGGCTCGGTGCCTCTTTCGCCCAGGCCGGTTTCGGTACGGTTGAACTCGCCTACGAGCCGCTCGGCGCCGCCTACTGGTATGCCCGCCATCTCACGCGCGACGAGACCGTGTTGGTTGCCGATTTCGGCGGCGGCACCTCAGACTTCTCGGTCATCCGCTTCCATCGGACCGGCGATCGGCGCGACGCCGAAGCTCTGGCTCACGGCGGCATCGGCCTCGCCGGCGACACGTTCGACTATCGCCTGATCGAACATTATGTGGGGCCGCAACTCGGCAGGAACTCGCATTACCGGTCCTTCGACAAGCTCCTGCCCATCCCGGCCTATATCCACGCGGCCTTCAGCCAGTGGCATCAATTGTCCTGGCTCAAGGCTCCGCAGACCATGGCGGAGCTGAAGAAGCTCCGCGCCGCCAGCGACGACCCGGAGGCGATGGAGAAGCTGATCGACTTCATCGATCTCGACCTGGGCTTCGAGCTCTACCAGGCCATCAGCGGGGTGAAGATCCGGCTGTCCGACGTCGAGGCGACGACGCTCGCCTTCGACAGTGCCGGGATCCGGCTCGACGCGGACGTCACCCGGGCCGAGTTCGAACGGCTTATCGCCCCCGACCTCGCCCGGATCGCGGCCGCGGCCGACGACACGCTGGCGCGGGCCGGCCTTGGCTACGGAGACATCGACGCCGTCTTCACCACGGGGGGTACCTCGCAGGTTCCGGCGGTGCGGCGGCTTTTCGTCGAGCGCTTCGGCGAAGCCAAGCTCCATGCTGCCCACCCGCTGCAATCCGTGGCTTCGGGGCTGGCGCTCTATGCCGCCGACCGGGCGGCGGCTGGCTGACTGACGGTTCGATCGCTCAGCGACCGAGAACCCGCGGTGCTGTCGTGGCGGCGCCCGAACAGCCCGGCTTGCCAGGGGTGATCGGAGAGCCCATCCTTCCGGCATGACCCGCATGCTCGATGCCTCCACGGCTGGTGTCCTCTCGGCGTTGAACGAACGCTCCCGCGAAATCTTCAGGCGCATCGTCGACAGCTACCTGCAGACGGGCGAGCCCGTAGGGTCGCGGCATCTGTCGCGCCTGCTGCCTATGACGCTGTCACCGGCCTCGATCCGCAACGTCATGCAGGATCTCGAGGAACTGGGGCTCGTCTTCGCCCCCCACACCAGCGCCGGGCGGTTGCCGACCCAGATGGGGCTGCGCTTCTTCGTCGATGCCCTGCTCGAAATTGGCGACATCGGCGAGAGCGAGCGGCGCCGGATCGAGGCGGATCTCCGGGCCGCATCGCAGGGGCGCACGCTGGAAGGCGCATTGGTCGAGGCCAGCAGTCTGCTGTCGGGTCTGACGCGGGGCGCCGGCGTGGTGGTGACCAGCAAGGACAATTCGCGGCTGAAGCACATCGAATTCGTGCGGCTCGAGCCCGAGCGGGCTCTGGCGATCCTCGTCGCCGAGGATGGCTCGGTCGAAAACCGCGTGGTGCTGACGCCGGCGGGCCTGCCGGCCTCGGCGCTGGTCGAGGCCGGCAATTATCTCAATGCCCGAATCCGCGGCCGCACGCTGGGCGAGGCGCGCGGTGAGATCGAGGCCGAGCGCATGGCCACCCAGGGTGAGCTCGACCAATTGACGGAGCGTCTCGTCGACGCCGGCCTCGCCGGCTGGGCGGGGCTGAAGGGCGAGACGCGGCAGCTCATCGTGCGCGGTCAGGCGAACCTGCTCGAAGATCTGACGGCCCTCGACGACCTCGAGCGCATCCGCCTGCTCTTCGCCGACCTCGAGACCAAGACCGACGTCATCGACCTGCTCAACCGTGCCGAGACGGGCGAGGGCGTCCGCATCTTCATCGGTGCCGAGAATAAGCTCTTCTCGCTGTCGGGCTCCTCCATGGTGGCGGCACCCTTCCGCGATGCGCAGCAGCGCATCGTCGGTGTCCTGGGCATCATCGGCCCGACGCGGCTCAACTACGCCCGCGTGGTGCCGATGGTGGATTTCACCGCCCAGGTGCTCTCGGACCTCGTTCGCGGCCCTTACGGCGGCTGAGGCGGCGCTCCGCCTGCCTCGCCATTGCCTTGCCGGCATGGCAGGACAGAGGGCTTTCGCTGAGGGAATTGCCGATGCCCATGCCGTCCCGCCGCACATTCCTGCCGCTCATCGGCGTTGCGCTGGCTCTTCTGGTCGTCGTCGGCGCCGTCGTGATCCAGCAGGCGAGCCGGCCCTCGCATGCTGCCTCCGGCATCGGCGGCCCCTTCGCGCTGGTCGACGGTGAGGGTCAGCCCGTCACCGAGGCGAGTTTCTCCGGGCAGCCCCTGCTGGTCTTCTTCGGCTACACCCACTGCCCAGACGTCTGCCCGACGACCCTCGACGCCATCTCGCAAACCTTCAAGGCCATGGGGCCCGACAAGAAAGTCCATGCGCTCTTCATCACCCTCGATCCCGAGCGCGATACGCCGGCCGTGATGAAGGACTATGTGTCGAGCTTCGACCCTCGCGTCGTGGGGTTGACCGGAACACAGGCCGCCATCGACCAGGTCGCCCATGAGTTCCGCGTCTATGCCAAGAAGGTGCCGACCGGCGACGGCTCCTACAGCGTCGACCATACAGGCGTCGTCTACCTGATGAATCCGAAGGGCGACTTCGTCGAATCCTTCAACCCCGATCTCGAGGATCCCGCCAAGGCCTCGGCCACCCTGTCGACCTATCTCAACGGATGACCATAAGGTCCTGGCTGAGATCACGGAGAGGAATAGCGCGTTGGAGATCTACTGCGTCCGGCTGGAAGACGGCCACGAGATCAGCGACGAGCGGGCGCGGCTCGATTTCCACTTCATCCATAGCGCTCTGGCCGAGGCCTATTGGGCCAAAGGGCGTTCGCCGGAGCTGACGCAGCGGGCTTGGGACACGTGCCTGGGCTTCGGTCTCTATTCACCGGCAGGCGCCATGGTGGGCTTCGCCCGGGTCCTGACCGACTACGCCCTGCGCGCTCATCTCGCGGATGTCTTCGTCGATCCGGCGGCGCGCGGCGCGGGACTGGGCAAGAGCCTCGTGGAGGCGGTGCTGAGCCATCCCGGCCTTGCGACCGTCGGCAAATGGACACTCACCACGGCCGATGCTCATGCCCTTTACGCCCGGTTCGGCTTCCGGACGTCGACGGGCGATGAAAGCTGGATGACGCTCGACCGGCCGTAAAAGACGGCTCAGGGCGCCACGGCCTCAGAGGTCAGTCCCAAAGCGTCGAAGGCGCGGCGCACGGTGCCGTCGCGTTTGGCGCGATCGAGGAACGCACTCGCCGTCGCCAGCGCCGCCGGACGGCCGGGCGGCACGGCAATGGCCACCGATGTCCGCTGAAAGCCGCCGTCGAGGATGCGGCTGCCGGGGATCGTCGGCGCCACCTGGGCGAGACTGTCGCGGCTGAGCGCCAGCGCGTCGGCCCGTCCGTCCCGCAGCATGGCGATGGCCTCGTCGACGCCGCGGATCGGGATCGGCTGGACATGGTGCAGGCTGCGGGCGGAGGCCCGGATCGTGGTCGTGTCGGCGATGCCGACGACCCGCAGGCCGGGGCGGTCGACATCGGCCAGCCCGGCGATGTCCGACGCGGCCGAGATCAGATAGGTGCTCTCGAGATCGTAATAGCCGGGACCGAAGGCGACGCGCGCGCTCCGCGCCGGATCGACCGGCATGAAGGCTACATCGACCCGACCCGTCGCGACGGCCTCCGTGCATTCGCCGCTGTTGGGGAAAACGGTATTGGCCACCGGCAGCCCAATCTCCGCGCCGAGTGCCGCCCCGAGATCGACGGTCACGCCCCGCGCTCGCCCGGCGGCGTCAACCATGACGAAGAAGACGCCGGCCTGAGGCGCGCGAACCACGCCGACTCGCAGCGTACCGGTCGGAGCGAGAGCCGACGCCGATGCTGACGCGGCCGTACTGCCGCTCTCGATAACGGACAGGACCGGCAGGAGGAGGGCTAGGATCCTGCGTAACATAGGCATGAAACTGCTCCGGATCTTCTCAAGGCATTCGATGCCGCAGGGCGGAGCCGACTGCAGTGAACACCGAGCCGGCCGGAGTGGTTCAAGCGAGCTCGACCGGTTCCTCTGCCAATTGAGAGCGGCTTCCCACGTTTAACCCTGGGTCTGGCTGAATCACACGCCTGAGGCTTAAAATGATGGATTACAAGAGCCTAAGGCACGAGCAAGCTCGCCAGATCATCGATGGCGAGCAGGTGTTTTCCGCGTTCTTGTTGGCTCAGGCGGAACTGCACGACCGGTCCGCCGGGTCCATGTTATGGAAGACGATCAACGACGGCACCTACCTCTATCGCAAGGTGAAAGATTCGAACCACTCCCTCGGAGTCATGTCGGACGAGACCGAGAGGATGTTTCGCGCCTTCCACGACGGACGCGACCGTCTTCGGGCGCGCCTCGCCAGCTTGAAGACGCGCCTCGATGAGATGGCGCCAGTCAACAAGGCTCTGGGAATCGGCCGCATCCCGGCGATCAGTGCCCGGGTTTTGCGCCGGATCGGCTCAGCGGGGCTGATGGGGACCGCGATCGACGTCGTTGGAACCAGCGCGCTCTTCGCCTACGAACGTCTGTGTGGCGTGCAGATCAAAAGCGGATTGCTGGCCACCGGTGACGTCGATCCTTTGTTCGACGCGCGAAGCAGCCTCAAGCTCATTACCAGCGAGCTCAGGTCCGAAGGGCTGCTGGGCCTGCTCCGTAAGGTGGATTCCACTTTCGCTCCGATGGGTCGGAGGTCATTCCGGGCCGCCAACGACGAAGGCTTCATGGTCGATCTGATCCAGCCGATGCCGCGCAACCGGTTTGCCACGAGTGGACGAACCACGATCGGTGCCTCGGGCGACCCCGAAGCCGTCGAGATCGAAGGGCTAGCTTGGCTGGTCAACAGTCCCAAGCTCGAGACGATCGTCTTCGACGAGCGAGGCTATCCGTTGCGCATCTCGGTCCCGGACCCTCGCGCCTTCACGATGCACAAGGCATGGCTCTCGTCACGAGATGATCGCGAACCCCTGAAACGTAAGCGAGATGCGGGGCAGGCCCGATTGGTAGCCGAGATCGTAACGCAACACCTGCCGCACTTGGCGTTCGAGGGGCCGGATCTTTCGGCAATGCCCCTTGCCATGCGGCAGGCTGTCAAAGATATCCTGCCGGTTCAAAAAATAATCGAAGGTCACGACGGCGAGATTGAGCCTGACTAGTGACCAGGAATGGCAGGCCAACCTGATGTGGCGTCGATAGCGGTCTCAGACAGCCACAACTCGGGCTTGCTTAAGACGACGACTGGGCAAGCCCGTCCGTCAAGTCAGCCAAGATCCTTCAGCGCTGCCGCGATGACGTCCATGGCTTTCAGCCGATCTTCCTGCGCTCTCAAGACGTGCTCGATAAGGTCGAGGGCACGTGCAATCGAGCGCGTGCTGCCGTCAGCCTTCGCCTCCTGCTTGATCGTCTCGATGGTGCTTCGGAGTGTCAGCAGGTTTTCCTGACGCATGCTGGCCAGAGCGGTTAGGTTCGACATCAAGCTGTTTCCCGGGTGATTGTTGGCCGACGACTGCGGCTTCCGCAGTGCCGCTTCACTCGTGAGTGTCACACGAGCACCGGTTTCAACGAAAACCGATTGGGCCAGACCGTTTTTACAAGTGGCGGTCCCGGAGGGAATCGAACCCCCGACCTTCGGTTTAGGAAACCGCTGCTCTATCCTGCTGAGCTACGGAACCGCAGGCCGGCAACCTAGCGAAAAGGGCGACGAATGGAAAGACGTTGCTCCGCATCACCTTTCCGCTCAGAGCTTCGGCGTCGCCGCCGCGTTCGAGGCCGCCTTGGCAGGTTTGGCGGCGAAGAAGGTGTAACTGAGCGTCAGGCTCTGGACGTCCTTCATGGTCGGGTCCGCCTCGAGCTTGGGGTCGAGGAAGAAGACGACGGGGAGTTCAGCCGTCTCGTTCGGCCCGAGATGCTGCTCGTCGAAGCAGAAGCAGGCGATCTTGTTGAAGTAGAAGCCGCCGATATCGGGCGTGATGTTGTATTGCGCATTGGCTGCGGTGTCGCGCGCCACCGTGCTGCGCACCTTGAAGAAGACGGTGACGGTCTGGCCAGTACGGACAGCGAGCTCGGGCGTCTCGGGCTCGAAGCGCCAGGGCAGGCCGGGCGCCACATTGGCATCGAACCGAACATTCAGCGTGCGGGCGCCCCGCGTCGCGGCGCCGGCGGTCGCGACCTGCGGCGTGCCGCCGTAGCCCGTGGCGCGGCAGAACACGCGATAGAGCGGTACGGCGGCATAGGCCATCCCCAGCATCGCCACAGCGGCCCCCAGCACCGCAAAAGCGGTGCGGCGGTGGTACGCGGCGTTGGGGATCGCATTGGGGTCAGACATGACAATCGCCTCCGCTCAGCCCCACCACGCCGGGGTCCCGTCCGGCCGAGCCCCCGCCGTTGTTCTTCGCTGGATCCCGCATCGACGGGCAGCAGCGCTCTTGGCTCTCCGGGCCGTCAGATCGTTCGGTCGCCGACATGTCCGCCGAGTTTGGCGATGGTCAGTGCATAGACGATGAAGACCAGGACCGCGATGGCGAGGCCGATCGCCAGGTTGCGAGCGCGGCGGCTGCGAAGCTGCGCCGGCGAGAGGACCACGCCGGAGGGATCGTTCGGGCGGGTCATTGCGCGTCAGAACCCCAGGTGAGCCGCGAGAGCGAGGCCGTGTTCGGCGAGCAGCACGGCGAAGAGCAGGAACAGGTAGAGGATCGAAAAGGCAAAGAGGTTTTTCGCCGCCTTGTCGGCCGCCGGGCCCACGCGGACCGCGTAACAGCGCCAGGCGAGGAGCAGCATCAGGGCGCCGCTGATGGCCGAGACGACGCCATAGACCGGGCCGGCGAGACCGGTCACGTAGGGCAGCACTCCGAGGGGCGCCAGCACGATCGTGTAGAGCAGGATTTCGAGCCGGGTCCGCGCCGTGCCCTTGACGTTCGGCATCATGGGAATGCCGGCCTTGGCGTAATCCTCGGATTTCAGCAGCGCCAGTGCCCAGAAGTGGGGCGGCGTCCAGACGAAGATGATCAGGAAGAGAATGAAGCTGTCGAGCGTCACGCTGCCGGTCACGATCGCATAGCCGATCATCGGGGGCAGGGCCCCGGCCGCGCCGCCGATCACGATGTTCTGCGGCGTGGCCCGTTTCAGCCACACCGTATAGACCAGGGCGTAGAAGAGGATGGTGAAGGCCAGAAGCGCCGCCGAGAGCCAGTTGGCGGCAAGCCCGATCAGCATGACGGAGAAGACCGAGAGAACGCCGCCGAAGGCATAGGCCTCGCCCGACGTGACGCGCCCCGAGGGAATTGGGCGGAGACTGGTGCGCTTCATCACGGCGTCGATATCGGCCTCGTAGGCCATGTTGAGCGCCCCGGAGGCGCCCGCGCCGACTGCGGTAGCGAGAAGGCTGACCAGTGCCACGACGACGTTGACGTGACCCGGTGCTACCACGAGCCCCGCCAGGGCCGTGAAGATCACGAGCGACATCACGCGGGGCTTGAGAAGCTCCCAATAGTCGCCCGGCAGCGCCAACGAGCCGTTCGGCAGCATCGCGTCCTCGCGGCCGACCGGTTCGGTCATCATGGTCATACGATCATCTGTCCATCTTAACCCGGGCCGAAGTCCGATATCCTCTGGATGCGGCCTAGCATCCACGCCCGTCAACGGGACGGATCGTCCATCCCGTCGAACAAGGTACGTCCGTCAGTGATCCCGACCCGTGATGCGCGGCAGGGTTTCGAACTGATGGAAGGGCGGGGGTGAAGACAGCGTCCATTCTAGCGTCGTAGCCCCTGAACCCCAGGGATTGTCGCCGGCGACGCGCTTTTTGGCAAAGGCCTCGGCGACGATGAAGAGGAACAGCGCGATCGACGTGACCGAGAGGATGGCGCCGGCCGACGACACTTCGTTCCACAAAGAATAGGCCGCGGGGTAGTCGACGTAACGGCGCGGCATGCCGGCGAGGCCGAGGAAGTGCTGCGGGAAGAAGGTCACGTTGACGCCGACGAACATGATCCAAAAATGGATCTGCCCGAGACGTTCATTGTACATGTAGCCCGACATCTTCGGGAACCAGTAGTAGAAGCCGGCGAACAGCGCGAAGACGGCGCCGAGCGACAGCACGTAGTGGAAATGTGCCACGACGTAATAGGTCTCGTGCAGGGCGCGGTCGACGCCGGCATTGGCCAACACCACGCCCGTCACGCCGCCGACGGTGAAGAGGAAGATGAAGCCGACGGCCCAGAGCATGGGTGTCTTGAACGAGATGGAGCCGCCCCACATGGTGGCGATCCAGGAGAAGATCTTGATGCCGGTCGGCACCGCGATGACCAGCGTGGCGAAGACGAAATAGCGCTGCGTATCGAGCGACATGCCCACCGTGTACATGTGGTGGGCCCACACCACGAAGCCGACGACCCCGATCGCCACCATGGCATAAGCCATACCGAGATAGCCGAAGACGGGCTTCTTCGAGAAGGTCGAGACGATGTGGCTGATGATGCCGAAGGCCGGCAGGATTAGGATGTAGACCTCGGGGTGGCCGAAGAACCAGAACAGGTGCTGGAACAGCAGCGGATCACCACCATTCGACGGATCGAAGAAGGCCGTGCCGAAGTTGCGGTCGGTCAGCAGCATGGTGATGGCACCGGCCAGCACCGGCAGCGACAGGACCAGCAGAAAGGCGGTGACGAGAACCGACCAGGCGAAGAGCGGCATCTTGTGCAGCGTCATGCCCGGCGCGCGCATGTTGAAGATGGTGGTGATGAAGTTGATGGCGCCGAGGATCGACGAGGCGCCCGCGAGATGCAGCGACAGGATGACGAAATCCATCGCCGGTCCGGGGTGGCCGACGTTGGAGGAGAGCGGCGGATACATCACCCAGCCGCCGCCGAAGCCGTTCATGCCGGGCGCGCCCTCCACATGCATGGAGATCATCAGCAGCAAGAACGAGAAGGGAAGCAGCCAGAACGAGATGTTGTTCATGCGCGGGAACGCCATATCGGGCGCGCCGATCATGATGGGCACGAACCAGTTGCCGAAGCCGCCGATCAGCGCCGGCATGACCATGAAGAAGATCATGATCAGCCCGTGCATGGTGATATGCACGTTGTAGAGGTTCTTGCCGGCGTCGATCATCGTCGAGTCGTCGGCTTGGCCGATCCACTCGGCCAGATGGCCCATGAAGTGCCAGTTCGGATTCATGAGCTGGATGCGGATCATCAGGCTCATCACGGCACCCATGGTGCCGGCGAAGACCGCGAAGATCAGATAGAGGGTGCCGATATCCTTGTGGTTGGTCGAATAGACGTAGCGACGCCAGCCGTGCGGGATCGCGTGGTCACCGTGGGCGGCGGATGCAGTCGTTGCCATCTCTGTCTCGGGCTCCGGCGGGTGCGGGATCAGCGCGGATCGGTCACGGCGGCGAGCTTGATCGGCCCGGCGCCGTCGAGCGGCACGAGGCCGTTCTCAGCATATTTCTTTTTCGCGGTCTGCAGCCACGCCTCGTAGTCGGGCTGGCTCACCACCCGGATGGCGATCGGCATATAGGCGTGATCCTTGCCGCAGAGTTTGGAGCACTGGCCGTAGTAGATGCCCTCGCGGTCGGCGCGGAACCAGGTCGAGTTCAGGCGGCCCGGCACGGCATCGATGCGGACGCCGAGCGACTGGACGACGAAGCCGTGGATGACGTCGGCGCCGGTGACGTCGACCTGGATGTTCTTGTTCACCGGAACCACGGCCTCGTTGTCGACCGACAGGAGGTTGATGAACTCGGGCACCGTCTTGGCATCCTTCTCCTCGAGCCGAGCCGAGTCGAAGCCGAAGCCGCCGTCCTGGTCCTTCGGATAGTCGTAGGACCAGTACCACTGCTTTCCGGTGGCCTTGATGGTGATGTCGGGCTTGGGCAGTTCCAACTGCTTCGTCAGCAGGCGGAACGACGGAATGGCGATGACGACCAGGATCAGCACCGGAACGATGGTCCAGGCCACTTCCAGCAGGGCATTGTGGGTCGTCTTCGCCGGGACCGGATTGGCCTTCTCGTTGAAACGTACCGCGCAGATGCCGATCAGCACCATGACGAAGACGCAGATGACAGTGATGATGGGGAAGAGCAGGTTGTCGTAGAAGCCGTGGATTTCACGGGCGATATCGGTGACGCCGATCTGGAAGCCGATCTGGCCCGGCACGGGATGGCCCATGCCGTCCTCGGCCCAGGCCGTGCCGACTCCAAGGGCGAAGAGCGCGGGGATCGCCGCCGAGCAGGTTCGCACCCAACCGTTCTGTCGCATCGCTTCAGCTGCTCCCTGTGGCCGCGCCCGGTACGTTGCCGAAGCGGCTCGCGCCACCCCTCGTATCAGGACGAGGTGATGCACGTGTCTTCAAAACCACATCGCCGAAAGCCACGCAACCGTGAGGGGCGGCCGTCGTGTCATTTGCTTCGAACCGGTTCCGCCCGGTCACGCGACGCGACGCCGCGGACGGAATGCGCAAAGGCCTTGGGCCGGCGGAGCAGGACCGTTACCCTACGGAAAACAGCGACATTACCGAGCCCGTCCCCATGCAGACCCGCTTCGCCCTCGCCCAGCTCGCCGATCCGCAGATCCGGGAGTCCGAGAAGATCCTGCGGAGCTGCGTCCATTGCGGCTTCTGCACGGCGACCTGCCCGACCTATCTGCTGCTCGGCGACGAACTCGATTCGCCCCGCGGCCGCATCTATCTCATCAAGGACATGCTGGAGGGCGGCCGGCCCGCCACCGGAGAGGTGGTCAAACACATCGACCGATGCCTCTCCTGCCTGTCCTGCATGACGACCTGCCCGTCGGGTGTCCACTACATGCATCTCGTCGACCACGCGCGGGCCCATATCCAGGAGACCTACCGGCGTCCGGCGGCGGACCGGAGCCTGCGCAACCTCTACGCCGCCGTACTGCCGCATCGCGGCCGGTTCCGGGCTGCTGTGACGGCGGCGCGGCTCGCTCGGCCGCTGGCGCCGCTGCTCCGCCACCTGCCGCGCGTCGGAGCGCGGCTCGCTGCCAGCCTGAAACTCGCACCCTCGACGGCGCTGCCGACCGCCCAGCACCGGCCGGGCGACACGATCCGAGCCTCGGCCCTGCCGCGGCGCGGCCGGGTGGCGATGCTGACCGGCTGTGCCCAGCAGGTTCTGCGCCCCTCCATCAACGAGGCCGCCATCCGCCTTCTCGGCCGCCATGGGATCGAAGTGGTGCTGCCGAAAGGCGAGGGCTGCTGCGGAGCCCTGGTGCATCATATGGGTCGGGAGACCGAAGCCCATGCCGCCGCCAAGGCCAATATCGATGCCTGGACGCGCGAGATCGAAGGGGAAGGGCTCGACGCCATCCTGATCACCACCTCGGGCTGCGGCACGACCGTGAAGGACTACGGCTTCATGCTGCGCGAGGACCCCGCCTATGCGGCCAAGGCCGCCCGGGTGGCTTCGTTGGCCAAGGATGTCACAGAATATCTCGGCACTCTCGACCTCGCCGCCCCGGTCCGGACCCTGAAGGGACCGCTGGCCTATCACTCGGCCTGCTCGATGCAGCACGGCCAGAAGATCACCGACCTGCCGAAGCGCCTTCTCGCCCAGGCGGGGTTTGCGGTGCGAGACGTGCCCGAGGGCCACATCTGCTGCGGCTCGGCCGGCACCTACAACCTGCTGCAGCCCGAGCTGGCCGACCGCTTGCGCATTCGAAAGGTCGCCAACATCGCGAAGCTCAGGCCCGTCGCGGTGGCAACCGGTAATATCGGTTGCATGACGCAGATCGGCCTCGGCACCGACATCCCCATCGTCCACACTGTGGAACTGCTCGATTGGGCGGGCGGCGGCCCCGCCCCGCACGGTTGGGATATTCCGGCCGCGCTGGTGACGGCGCCGGAGGCGGTGCCGCCGGCCATCAGCCCGCTGGCGGCCGCGCTGGAGGCTTGATCCTTCTCCCGCCTACGGAGAAGGTGGCCCGACGAAGTCGGGTCGGATGATGTGACCTCGTCGCTGACCTCATCCGAACCGGCGAGGTCGGTCGTTCCAAACACTCATCCTGAGCCGGGCGCTCAGCGGCTCTGTCGATGGACGAGCGTGGGGAAAAGCCACTCTCGCACTGGAACCCTGGAGCCTCGTCTGTCGACACGGGCTCTCAGAGCCCGGCTCGGGATGAGGGACTGGTGGACGTCTTGTCCGCTCCGCCCTTGATCTCAGCCGGTCCCGACCACCTTGTCGACCTCGACGCGGGTCGGCGGTTGGGCACCCTGGCGGGTGCACGTGATGGCAGCGGCCGCGACGGCGAACAGCAGCCAGCGCCCGACGTGAGCCTCATCAGGCTCGCGGGCTCCTGCGCCGAGCGCGCCATCCTCCGCCATGGCGGCCAGCAGCGCCGACATGAAACTATCGCCCGCCCCGACCGTGTCGGCGACATCGATGCTCGGCGCCGCCTGGACGAGGCGCTGGCCGCGAAAATGTGCCTCGGCCCCCGAGCCGCCCCGCGTCAGAACGACGAGGCGCGGGCCGAGGCCGGCCCAGCGCGCCGCGGCATCGGAGGGCGATTGGCCAGGGTAGAGCCACTCGAAATCCTCGTCGCTGGCCTTGACGTAG
>JAYVMK010000485.1:0-13447 GCA_043758995.1 Lichenibacterium sp.
GTCAGCGTGCCCTTCATGATCCTGTTGGCGGTGACGGGTTCGATCTATCTCTTCAAGGCGGAGATCAACCACACGGTCTTCGCCTATCGCAACGTCGTAGCGGTTCAGGGGGACGCGATACTGCCGCCGAGTCGCTTGACAGAGGCGGCCCTCTTCGCTGTTCCGGGGTCGCGACTCAAATCCTACACCGAACCTGCGAGCCCGACCGGTTCGGCTCTGGTGACCCTCAAGGGCCAGGCCGGCAAGACGCTCGTCTACCTCGATCCCTACACGGGCCGGGTCCTCGATGCGATCGATGCCGACGCCGAGTTCATGTTCGTCACCCGCAAGCTCCACAGTCTGGTCTATCTCGGCAACACGGCGAGCTATGTCGTGGAAGCTGTCGCGGGTTTCGCTCTGATCCTCGTCGTGACGGGCTTCTATCTCTGGTGGCCGCGCCGACAGGCGGGTGGCGTCGTGACGCTGCGCGGGACGCCACGGCGACGCGTCTGGTGGCGCGACCTCCACGCCGTAACGGGCGCCTTCGCGGGTGTGGTGATCTTTTTCCTGGCCCTCACCGGCATGCCCTGGTCGAAGTTCTGGGGCGCTCACATGCAGGATTACGCCTCGAAGGCGGGGGTCGGCTATCCGCCGACCCTCTGGGACAATGTTCCGACATCAGGGCCGACGACCGCCGATGTGACGACCAAGCCCGGCTGGGTCGCGGCCGACGCGCCCGTCCCGACCTCCACTGCATCGAGCGCCGCTCCCATGACCTTGGATCGGGCGGTCGCGGCAGCGCATGACCTCGGCATCGCACACGGCTTCGAGATGTCGGTGCCGGGCGACGCGACGGGCGTCTACACGGCGGCCATCTACCCGAGCGACCTCGGGAAGGAACGAACCATCCACTTCGACCAATACACGGGCAAACCGCTGGTCGACTTGGCCTTCAAAGACTATGGCCCCGTCGGCAAGGCCATCGAGTTCGGCATCAACGTCCACATGGGCCAGCAATGGGGCTTGGCCAACCAACTCGTCATGCTGGCCACCTGCATCGCCATCATCCTCTCGTCGGTCGCCGCCGTGGTGATGTGGTGGAAACGCAGGCCCCGGGGTCGCGTCGGGGTGCCGCCGCTTCCGGCCGACAGGCGCGTCTATCGCGCGCTCTGGATCGCCGCTGCCGCATTGGAATTGGCGTTTCCGCTCACGGGCGTGGCGATCGTGGCCATGTTGGCCGTCGATCTTCTGATCGTCAGGACGGTTCCGCCGCTACGGCGCGCCCTCACCTGACCGACCAACCCGGGCTCTCGAAGCGGTCCGGCTCGAGAGCCCGGGGACCGGTGTCCGGCAATGTGCGACGACGAAACCTGAGACACGGCCTCGGCTGGAGCGAGTGCCGACTACGGCGCCTTGACGTTGCCGGCGTCGTCGAATTGCGACAGGTAGGCGATCAGATCTTCGACGTCTTGTTGTCGCTTCAGTCCGGCAAAGGACATCTTCGTGCCGGGCACCACCGCTTTGGCATTGATGGTGAAGGCGGCGAGTTCGTCGTGTGTCCAGTGGATGGTCGCGCTCTTCAGGGCGTCCGAATAGGCGTAGCCGGCGACCGTTCCCGAGGCTCGCCCCACGATACCGTTCAGGTCCGGGCCGATCGAATTCTGCGCGCCGGCCCCGACCTGGTGGCAGCCACTGCACTTGATGAAAACATCCTCGCCGGCGGCCCGATCACCCGGTCCGACCGGGGCGGCGTCCTGCGCCTGGGCCAAGCCGGCAAAGGTGAGGCCGAGACAGAAGGCTGATAATCTGAGCAGGTTCATGTCCAACGCGCCGGGACGCTCAGCCCGGAGGCGGCCTGAGTAGCGGCTGGATTGAACATGCTTTCATTTGACGCAGCGTTAACGGGCGACGCGGCAATCGTGACGGCGACATTAACGAGACTAAACTTTTAGGGGTGCGACACCGATTGGCGCCGTCACGGTAACAGGAAGGGATGCAGGTCGTTCAGCCAGAATGCAGGGTTGAAAGCGGCACAGCTGCGGCTCTATCGATCGTTGTCCTGCTTAAAGGACGCAGTCTCGAGTGTGGTATGCAGGACGTCGCCTCGCAAGCTCTGTTCAAAGCACCGAATTCGTTGCAATCCCGCTCTTCGAACCTTGGGTTACCACGACTGAGACAAGGTTACATGGCGAGATGGGCCGCGAAAGCCTCGGGGTTGGCGGCGATCTCGCCGACCGTGCCGGACAGCCGGAGATGACCCCGGTCGATCACGACGACCCGGTCGGAGATCAGCCTCGCGAAGTGGAGGTTCTGCTCGGACAGCAGGATACTCAGGCCTTCTCCCTTCAGCGCCAGGATGGCCAGCGCCATGTCCTCGACGATCTTCGGCGCCAGTCCCTCCGATGGTTCGTCGAGCAGCACGAGACGTGGGTTGCCCATCAGGGCGCGGGCGATGGAGAGCATCTGCTGCTCGCCGCCGCTCATGGCGCCGCCGCGGCGGCGGCGCATCTCGGCGAGGTTGGGAAACAGCGCGAAGAGGCGTTCGGCCGTCCAGGGGTCGGCGCCGGCGCGCGGACTTTGCCGCCCGACCTCCAGGTTCTCTTCCACGGTGAGGTCGGCGAAGATGCGCCGGTCCTCCGGCACATAGGCGAGGCCGCGTTGCACGCGCGCCGGGGTCGGCAGTCCCGAGACGTCGCTCCCGCCGAATACCACGCGTCCTTGGCTGCGACCGAGGAGGCCCGCGATGGCCTTGAAGGTCGTCGACTTGCCGGCGCCATTGCGCCCGAGGAGCGCCACGACCTCGCCCTGGGCGACTGAAAGCGAGACGCCGAACAACGCCTGCGCGCGGCCGTACCAGCCGTCGAGCCCCTCGATGTCGAGCAGCGGCGTCATGCCGAGGCCTCTTTCGCGGCCGGCGCCGCGAAGGTCAGCCCGCCCCCGAGATAGGTGGTTCGCACCTCCGGATGACAGCGCACCTCCTCGGGCGAGCCTTGCGCGATCAGGCGGCCACGGCTCAGTACGAGCACGCGGTCCGCGTGACCGAAGACGATGTCCATGTCATGTTCGGTGAACAGGAGACCAATGCCGCTCCGCCGCGCGTGGTCGACGGTGGCGCGCATCAGCGCGTGGCGCTCGGCCGGTGCCATGCCGGCTGTAGGCTCGTCCATCAGCAGCAGCTTCGGCGCGCCGGCCAGCGCCATGGCGAGTTCGAGCCGCTTCACGTCGCCATAGGCGAGTTCCGCCGCGGGACGGTCGGCCTCGGCGCCGAGCCCGACGTGGTCGAGCAGGCGCTCCGCCTCGGCGGTGAAGCGGCGGTCGGCGCGTCCGACGGGCCTCGCCATCCCTCCGGCGTGGATCACGCAGGCGGTCTGGACGTTCTCCCGAACCGTCATGGAGGCGAAGGTCGCGGCGACCTGAAAGGTGCGGGCGACGCCGCGTCCCGCCATGAGCCGCGGCTTCAGGCCGGTCACGTCGGCGCCGTCGAGGCGGATCGTGCCGGCGTCAGGGCGGATCTGCCCGTTGAGCATGTTGAAGCAGGTGCTCTTGCCGGCGCCGTTGGGGCCGATCAGCGCCAGGATCTCGCCCGCCTGCAGCGCGAAGTCGACGCCCTGCACGGCCTGGACGCCGCCATAGGATTTCGTGAGCCCGGACACCGCGAGGAGGGTCATGCTTCGCCTCCCATCCCGACCGCGGGCGAGGGAGAGGGCGAGGGATCGGGGCGGGTTCGGCGGGGCCGGGGCCAGCGCCCGGCGAGGCCGCCAAGTCCCTTGGGGATCAGCAACACGAGGCCGATGATCACGAGGCCGAGCGCCAGCTTCGAATAATCGGTCTGGGCCATCAGCCACACCGACAGGGCCTTGTAGACGGCCGCGCCGGCGACACTGCCCGAGACGGTGCCGATGCCGCCGAGCAGCACCATCACGAGCCCGTCGACCGAGGTGGAAATGCCGAGGCTGTCGGGGAAGACGCTGCCCTTCAGGTAGGCGAAGAGCCCGCCGGCCAGGCCTGCGCCGCCGCCCGCGAGTGCGAAGGCCGCCCATTGGATCGGCGCGCGGCCGAGGCCCAGGGCTTCCGCCCGCAGCGCCGAATCGCGCACGGCGCGCAGGCCCGCCCCGAACGGCGAGAAGACGAGGATTCGGGTGCCACCGACGCCCGCCACGGCAGCGGCGAGGCAGAGCCAGAAGAAGGCCCGCGGGCTGGTCGCCCAGGCGTCGGGCCACACGCCGAGGATACCGTTGTCGCCGCCGGTCACCGCCGTCCACTGGAACGCCACCGACCAGGCGATCTGGGCGAAGGCCAGCGTCAGCATGGCGAAGTAGACGCCCGACAGCCGCACGCAGAACCAGCCGAACAGGGCGGCGCCGGCGAGGGCGAGCGCCACCCCGCAGCCGAGGGCGGGCAGCATGGGCAGACCCAGGTCTTTGGAGGCCAGGGCCGCCCCATAGGCACCGAGGCCGAAGTAAGCCGCGTGACCGAAGCTCACCATGCCGCCGGCCGACATCAGGAACTGGAGGCTGGCGGCGAAGATCGCCACGATCAGGACCTCGGACCCGACGGTCGCCAGATAGGCGCCGCCCCACAGCGGCAAGGTGGCGAGCGCCGCGACGAGGACCAGCGCGGCGAGACGGGCGGGGGGCGACAGGGGCGCCCAGGGCCGCGTGTCCGGCTCGGGCACGGCGCGCGCCTGCGCCTGGGGTCGGCCGAGCAGGCCGAAGGGACGGACCACCAGCACCAGCGCCATGACGACGAAGACCAGCATCAGCGACACGCCGGGGAAAACCAGGATGCCGAACGCGTCGAGCTCCGACACCAGGACAGAGGCCAGGAAGGCGCCGCCGACGCTGCCGAGGCCGCCGATCACCACGACGACGAAAACATCCACGATAAGGCGGAGGTCGATGCCGTGGTTGACGGCATCACGCGGGATCTGCACCGCGCCGCCGAAGCCCGCCATGAACACGCCGAGGGTGAACACCGCGGTGAAGAGCCAGCGCTGGTCGACGCCGAGCGCCGCCACCATCTCGCGGTCCTGCGTGGCGGCGCGGACCAGGACGCCGAAGCGCGAGCGGTGGAACAGCAGCCACAGGAGGCCGAAGGCGACCGGGCCGAAGGCGATGAGCAGCAGGTCGTAGCTCGGCACCGCCTGACCGAACACCTGCACGGCGCCGGCGAGCCCCGGAGCGCGGGGGCCCAGCAGGTCGTCGGGCCCCCAGAGAATGACGACGAGGTCCTCGAAGACGAGGGTCAGGCCGAAAGTGGCGAGGAGCTGGAACAGTTCGGGCGCGCGATAGAGCCGGCGCAGCAGCGTCATCTCGACGAAGGCGCCCACGACAGCGGTTCCGAGCGCCGCCAGAAGGATCGAGCCCCAGAAGCCGAAGGGGCCGGCGAAGCGCTCCGTCAAAGAATAGGCCAGGTAGGCACCCAGCATCGCGAAGGCGCCATGGGCGAAGTTCACGATCCGGCTGACGCCGAAGATGATGGACAGGCCCGACGCCACGAGGAACAGCGACGAGGCGCCGGCGAGGCCGGTGAGGAACTGGGCGAAGACGAAGCTCAACGGGATCTCCTAGGCTCGGCCGGCCTTGAGCGAATGTCTTCCGGTGGTACCCGGTCGGGCTCCTCCACCGGGCTTCGCCCGGTTCCCCTCCCCTCCCCGCTGCGCAGGGAAGGACGACGGAGGGCGTCGGGCTATCCTCCCCGTCCACGGGCGAAGAGGACCACGGGAAGCGTGGTGGAGGGGGCGGCCGGGACGCGAGCTTCAGTTCTGCGGGCGCAGGGCCTTCACCTCGGCGTCCGAGGGCAGCACCGCGGCGCCATCAACGTAGCGGGCTCCAGTCATGACGCCGGCACCGTCCTTCACCGTCGTGGTGCCCACGAAGGCGCCGAGAGTCGATTGATGGTCGATGGCGCGGAAGGTCGCCGGCCCGAAGGGCGTATCGAAGCCGAGCCCCTCGGCGGCGGTGACGATCGCCTCCGGGTCGGTCGAATGCGCCTTGCGCAGGATGCCGGCCGCGGCCTCGATCAGGGCGTAGCCCACGACCGAGCCGAGCCGCGGATGATCGTGGTAGCGATCCTGGTAGGCCTTGAGGAAGGCGTCATGGGCGGGCGTGTGGAGCGACGACCAGGGATAGCCGGTGACGATCCAGCCCTCGGGCGCCTCGTCCTTCAAGGGATCGAGATATTCGGGTTCGCCGGTGAGGAAGCTCACCACCGAACGATCCTTGAAGAGGCCGCGGGTGTCGCCCTCGCGCACCAGCTTCACGAGGTCGGGGCCGAACTCGACGTTGAGGATCGCGTCGGGCTTCGCCGCCGCGATGGCGGCCACCACGGGGCCGGCGTCGATCTTGCCCTGCGTCGGCCATTGCTCCCCCACCCAGGTCACGTCGGGCCGGCGGGCGGCGAGAAGCTTCTTGAACACCGCCACGGCCGACTGGCCGTATTCGTAGTTCGGCGCGATCGAGGCCCAGGTCTTGGCTGGCAGCTTCGCCGCCTCGTCGGCCAGCATGGCGGCCTGCATGTAATTCGAGGGCCGCAGTCGGAAGGTGTAGCGGTTGCCCGCCGACCAGACGAGCGCGTCGGTCAGGGGTTCGCCGGCGAGGTAGACGATCTTGTGCTGCTTGGCGAAATCGCCGAGCGCCAGGCCGACGTTGGAGAAGAAGCCGCCCGCCAGCATGGCGACGCCCTCGCGCGACACGAGTTCGTTGGCAGCCGTCAGGGCATCGCCGGGCTTGCCGGCATCGTCCTTGGAGACGACCACCAGCGTCTTGCCGTCGATGCCGCCATGGGCGTTGATCTCGTCGACGGCGAGCTGCCAGCCCTTGCGGTAGGGCTCGGTGAAGGAGGGCAGGGCGGAATAGGAGTTGATCTCACCGATCTTGATCTCGCCGTCGGCCGCCGAGGCAACGCCCGGGATCAGCGTCGCGGCCATGCAGGCTACCGCGACGGCGGTGAGCCCAATTCCTCCGTCGAAAATCCGTGCGCGTGTCGTCATCGCAATCCGTCCTCGCCCTTGATCTCGGTCACCGTCAGTCCGCCGACGCGCGGCAGCGGTCGCCCGCCGGTCGCCAGCGCGACCGCCACGGCGATCTCACCCGCCCGGGGCGCGTCGTTGATCCGCACCTCCATGCCGTCGAAATGACTGCGCACGAAGGCCGCGTCCTTGTGGCCGAGCGGGATGTCGAGCACCGCGCCGGGGCCGCCGCGCTTCTTCGACGAGGGGATCAGCGCGGCACCACCACCGAGCGCTTGGCGGACCGGCGCCCCCATCTTGGGGTGGAGCAGGGCCGCGGCATGTTCCAACTCACCATCCTCGCCGACCAGCGCCGCCTTGCCGTAGCTCTCGACCGCGTCGCCCGCGATGCCGAGTGCTGCGACGGCGCGGCGCGCCAGCAGGTCGCCGAGTTCCTCGCCGATGCCGATCAGCGCCGACAGGTCTTCGACATAACGGCCCGCGAAAGGATTGGCGATCACCGCGACCGCGGCGGCTCGGCGCACCGGGCGCGCGACAGGGCGGCCCATCTCGGTGAAGGTCTCGTCGACCACAACGACGATCTTGCGGATGGACGCGCTCATCGCAGCCCGTCCCGCCCCTCGATGGCCGAGGCTGCGAGCCCCCCGGCGCGGTCGTGGATCCGCGCCCCGGTTGTCATCACCAGCACGAGGGCGATCTCGTCGGCACGCGGCCCGTCCGGCACGCCGACCTCCATGGCGTCGAAATGGCTGCGGACGTAGGAGGCGTTGATATGCGTGACGGGGACGTCGAGCCGTGTGCCGGGGCCGCCGACCTTCTTGGTAGAGGGCACGATGGCCTTGGCATCGCCCAGCACGGCCCGCATGGCGTAGCCGCCGGGGGCGTGCCAGAGCGCGCCATGTTCGATCTCTCCCGCTTGGCCCACGATCGCGCCCTTGCCGTAGGCCTGGATGGCGGCGGGGTCGCCGCCGAGCGCCTCGACCAGGGACCGTGCCATGGCGGCACCGAGCGGCTTCAGGTCTTCCATGAAAGGCGCGATCTCGGCCACGTAGCGTCCCGCGAAGGGGTTGGCGATGACGGTGACGATGGCGCCACGCCGCAGCGGCACGGCGGCCGGCGGGCCACCCTCGTGAAAGATCTCCTCGACCGTGATGATGCGCTTGCGCACCGCGACCTCAGGCATGGTGGGCGATCTCCGGATGGGGGGTGAAGGGCGGCAGGACGCTGCGGGCCGGATGATCGACGATCCGCACGCTGCCTTGCAACTGGAGGGCCGCCGCGACGATCAGGCCGCGCTCGACGAGATGCTCGGCGCAGACGACGCCGCGATCGAGCGCCGCCGCGATCTCGGCCGCGGTGAGCGGCCCGACGTCGCGCGTGACGAGACGAGGTCCGAGGTCGCTGTCGGCGTGGATCGAATCCGCCGGCGCACGCCGCACCGCGGGATGGCCCGGCAGGTCCACGGCATTGGCCACGACCGTCGCGGCGGCGTCGGCTTCGGCCGCCGTGCGGGCCAGGATCGTGACGGAATCGGCGATCCCGCGCGAGAACGACCGCCCGCGCCAGCCGCTGGTTGCTAGTCCTCCGACACCGCTCCCGTCGCCCACCTCGGCGAGGCCGAAGAGGCTCGGCCGGTCGGGCCGGTCGATGAGGCCGACCGTGAAGGTCTGCCCGGGCGCGCAGTGGAGTGCGATGTCGCCGCCGTTGTTGACGAAGCCGCGATCGAGCGGCGCGGCGCGCAGCAGGACGCCGAGCACGGCATCGGCGACGGCGCCCGCGACGGCTGCCATGGGGGTGATGAAGATGTCGGCGGCGAAGGGCGCGACGGCGCGGCTCATGCGACGCGCGACCGGATCCCGGGGGCACGGGCCACCCCGGACGGCCCGTGCGCGCAGCACCGGCAGTTCGACGCAGAGCGCGTCGAGCAACCCTTCCATCGCGGCCGTAGCGGCCCGGTAGGCTTCGGTCACCGCCGTTGCGGCGCCATCGGCTCCGATGACAAGGTCGATCGGCCCATCCTGAAGATGAAGGCGACGCCCGTCGGGCAGCATGCGGGCCTGGAGGCGGCTCATCGCGCGGGCGCCTGTCGGCGCAGGCCTCTCGCGGCATCCGGGAGAAGCGGCCACGGGTTGTCGGCCCGGTGCGGCACCTGCCGGCGATGCTCGCCCGGGGCGCGGAACTCCGACAGCGGCCGGACCTCGCCCATGTGACCGCCGAGCGCCGCATAGTCGCTCATCCGCAGCGTGAATTCGATGGGTGCCACGAGGGCCGGCGTCGGTACCGACCCGAAGCCGCCCGTCGGCACGCGCGACACATCCACCATGAAGGTTATGCCGCCGCCCGGCCAGATGTAGGTGGGGGCGCCCCCGCAGGTCACGACCGTCAGGGCGTCCTTGACCGAGCGGGTGAGGCGCACGGGGTTCTCGGTAACGCCGGCGCGGAGCGACCCGCCGGCCCCGCCCATGAACAGCACGGTGGAGAGTGCGGGCTCGCAATTCTCGCGGATCAGCGCCACGGAGGCGGCCAGCGCCGCCGGCATGTCGCGCTCGACCGGGCGCAGCGCCTCGTCGAGTTCGTAGAAGCCGGACTGCTCGCCAGTGGTCGAGACCATCAGCACCGTCAGCCCGGGCCGTGCGGTCCTGGGATCGAAGGCGCCGAGGATCGAGAGCGGATCGGCGATGTCGGTGCCGCCCCAGCTCGTGCCCGGCTCGGCGACCTGGAAGTAGCGGCCCGGGGTCGATCGCCGCCCCTTCAGCTTGATGCCGGTCGCCGGGATGCCGAGCAACACGCCGGCCAGGTGTTCGGACAGGACGCCGGTGATGTGGTCGTCGACCACCACCACCTCGTCGACGAGCCCGTGCCACTGTTTGGCGAACATGCCGATCGTGGCGGAGCCACACCCAACCCGCATGCGCTCCTCGAGCGCGCCGTCGACGCGCGGCGGCTGTCCCGATTGCACCAGCACGGTCGCGCCGCCGTCGATCGCGATCTCGACGGCCTCGCCGTTGCAGAGCGCCAGCAAGGCTTCGCAGGTGGTCCGGCCTTCCTTCTTCGAGCCGCCGGTGAGGTGGTGGACGCCGCCGAGCGACAGCATCTGAGACCCGTATTCGCCGGTCGTGACATGGCCGACCGCTTCCCCATCGACGCGGGCCACCGCCCGCTCGGGGCCGAGATGGCGATCGGTGTCGATCTTCACCTTCACGCCGCAGTAGGAGAAGATGCCCTCGGTCACCACCGTGACCATGTCGACGCCCTCGATCTCCGAGGCCACGATGAAGGGCGCGGGCTTGTAGTCCGGATAGGTGGTGCCCGCCCCGATGGCGGTGACGAAGGTGGCGGGCTGGCCCACCACGCTGCCGTCCCAGTCGAGCGCGCCGGCGCCGAAGGGCACGACCCGGCCGCCATCCTCGAGCGCATGTTCCAGCACCACATGCGGGTCGACGCGGACGAGCAGACCGGCGTCGTTGGCGTAGCGATCGCAGGCGCCGCGCTGCCCCGGCCGGATGAAGCACATGACCGGGCAAGCGTCGCAGCGGATCTTCTCCGCGGCCGGGCCGGTGCTGTCGGCGATGAAGGACATCACGGCTCCCTTGAGCGGCGCGATCGTTGGTATGCGAACAAGTTGCTCGCCGGCCCCTTCGACTGTCAAGATGTTTCAGGTGCTCACAGCGCGAATGCTGAAACAGAGGCAGTGCGGCCAAGATTTGTGCACTGCGATCATTGTCGTTGCACAGCAGCGACCAGCATCGACGCGCCGAAATTTGTTGTTCTGCTACGGCGCCGACCGTGCTTTGATGTTGGTACACGAACGATCTGCAGCAGCGGGACCGACATGGCTTTCCCCGGCAAGGAACCCCACGGAACCGTCACCCTGGTGGTGAACGGCCTGCCCGTCGGCTTCGACCTGCCAGGAACCGTTCCGTTGTTGCAGGTGCTGCGCAACGACCTCGGCCTCAACGGCCCGAAATACGGCTGCGGTCTCGGCCAGTGCGGCGCCTGCACGGTGCTGGTCGATGGCGTGCCGGCCCGCTCCTGCATCTTGCCGTTGTCCGTCATGCGCGACCGCCGGGTGACGACGCTCGAAGGGCTCGCGATGGACGGAGAGCTGCATCCCGTGCAGCGCGCCTTCATCGACGAACAGGCGGCGCAGTGCGGCTACTGCCTCAACGGCATGATCATGACCACGGTGGCGCTGCTGGAGCGCGATCCCGCGCCCGACGAGACGACGATCCGGCGCGAACTCGCCGGCAATCTCTGCCGTTGTGGCACCCATGTCGAGATCCTGCGCGCCGTGAGACGGGCCGCGGCGGCGATGCGAAGCAGGGGCGGGAAGGCGGCACCCGAAGCCCGGTCGCGCGTCGGCATGCCGGTATGAGCACAACCCATGGCGCGGCCCCGGGCTGGCGCGAAGACCTGCGCCGCGACGGCATGCTACTCGTGCTGCGGGGCGACCACGCCGCGGGGGCGGTCCGCGAGGAGCCCGAGGCGGCTTCGCCGGAGCCGGAAGGCCACGGCCTCGAGCTGTTCCTCAGCATCGACGATGGCGGCCGGGTGACGGCTTACAACGGCCACGTCGACCTCGGCACCGGGATCGGCACGGCGCTCGCCCAGATCGTCGCCGAGGAGCTCGATGTCGCGGTCGACGCCGTGACGATGGTGCTGGGCCACAGCGCGGCGACGCCGAACCAGGGCGCCACCATCGCCAGCGAAACCATCCAGGTCACCGCGAGGCCGCTGCGGCAGGCGGCCGCCCAGGCGCGCCACCACCTCGTGGCCCTCGCCGCCGAGGCGATGGGCGTACCCGCCGCGGAGCTCATCGTCACGGACGGAACGGTGCGGCGCGTCGGCGGCAATGCCGCGCTGACCTACGCCGATCTGCTGCGCGGGCGGCGCATCCATCTCAGGCTCGACGAGGCCGCGCCGGTCAAGGCGCCGACCGATTACCGCGTCGTCGGTCAAAGCGTCCCCCGCGTCGATATTCCCGCCAAGGCCACCGGCGCCTTCACCTATGTCCACGATGTGCGCGTCCCCGGCATGCTGCACGGCCGCGTGGTCCGGCCGCCCTATGGGGGGTTCGACCAGGGCTCCTTCGTGGGGCGCAGCCTGATCGCGGTCGACGAGGGCTCGGTCGCCGACGTGCCGGGCCTCGTCGCCGTGGTGGTGCTGGGTGATTTCATCGGCGTGGTGGCGGAGCGCGAAGAGCAGGCTGCCGTCGCGGCCGAAAAGCTCGTCACGCGCTGGCGCGGCTGGGACCCCACGCCGGACCTCGACGCGCCCGAGACGGCGATCCGCGCCAACCCCTCTACCCCCCGTGTCCTGCTCGATTTTGGCGACGTCGACGCGGCGCTGGCCTCGGCCGCGACGCCGATGCGGCGGAGCTACAGCTGGCCCTACCAGCTTCATGGCGCGATCGGGCCGTCCTGCTCGGTGGCCGATGTGCGGCCCGACGGCATCACGCTCTGGTCCGGGACGCAGAACCCGCTGATGCTGCGGAGCGACATCGCGCGGCTCACCGGGGTGGCGGAGACGCGGATCGCGATCGTCCGGCACGACGCGGCAGGCTGCTACGGCCGCAACTGCGCCGATGATGTCGGCGCCGACGCCGTGCTGCTGTCCCGCGCCGTCGGCCGGCCCGTGCGGGTGCAGCTGACGCGCGAGCAGGAGCATCTCTGGGAGCCGAAGGGCACCGCCCAGCTGATGGATGTCGCGGGCGGGCTGACGGCAGATGGCGAGCCCGCCGCCTACGATTTTCAGACCCGTTACCCCTCGAACGGCGCCCCGACCCTGGCGCTGCTGCTGACCGGCGTGGTCCAGCCCGAGCCCCAGACCTTCGAAATGGGCGACCGCACCGCCGTGCCGCCCTATGCCTACGACCACGCCCGCGTGACCGTGCACGACATGCCGCCGATCGCGCGCGCCTCCTGGATCCGGGGCGTGTCGGCGCTGCCGAACTCCTTCGCCCACGAGAGCTTCGTCGACGAACTCGCCACGGAGGCGGGGGTCGACCCGGTCGCCTACAGGCTGAGGCACCTGAAGGATGAGCGAGCCACCGACCTCGTCCGCGCCGTCGCGGAGCGCGCCGGCTGGGAACCTCACACCGTCCCGCAGACGATGGCGCCGGACGGGGAATGGCTGCGCGGCCGCGGCTTCGCCTATGCGGTCTATGTCCACGGCCGGTTCCCCGGCACCGCGGCGGCCTGGTCGGCCTGGGTCGCCGAGGTGGCGGTCCATCGCACCAGCGGCGAGGTCGCGGTCGAGCGGATCGTCGTGGGGCAGGATTCCGGGCTGATGATCAACCCCGCCGGGGTGGAGCACCAGATCCACGGCAATGTCGTCCAATCGACGAGCCGCGTGCTCCACGAACAGGTACCGTTCGAGGCGGGACTTCCGGCCGCGCGGGACTGGGGCAGCTACCCGATCCTGACCTTCGCGCAACTGCCGGCCATCGAGGTCGTCACGATGGACCGGCCGGAGGAGCCGCCGCGCGGCGTCGGCGCA
>JAYVMK010000486.1:0-4195 GCA_043758995.1 Lichenibacterium sp.
TCGCCTTCGAAGCCGGGGCGCGCGTGGCGCTGGAGGTGCGCGCGAAGGTCATCGACCACATCGCGGCGCTCGGCCCGGCTTTCACCCGCGGCGCCCGCACGGGCGAACTCGCCACGACGGCGGTCGACGGCATCGAGAACCTGCGCCGCTTCTACGAAGGTTACCTGCCGCAGACCGCCCTGGCCGCCGCGGTGCCGCTCGCCATCCTCATCTTCGTCTTCCCGCAGGACTGGATCACCGGTGTCGTGATGGTGCTGGCGGCACCGTTGATCCCGCTCTTCATGGTGCTGATCGGCAAGGGCGCGGAAGCGCTGAACCGTCGGCAATGGCGCCAACTCGCCCGCATGAGCGCGCAGTTCTTCGATACGATCGAGGGTCTGACGACGCTGAAGCTCTTCGACGCCAGCCGGCGCGAGGTCGAGGTCGTCGCCGCCACCGCCGAGGATTACCGGCTGCGCACCATGGCGGTGCTGCGTGTCGCCTTCCTGTCGTCGCTGATGCTGGAGTTTCTCACCACCGTCTCGATCGCCCTGATCGCCGTCTATGTCGGCTTCCGGCTGTATTTCGGCGAAATGCACTTCCTGCCGGGTTTCTTCGTCCTGCTGCTGGCGCCCGAATTCTTCCGGCCGTTGCGCAACATGGGCACGCAATATCATGCCCGCATGGAAGCGATCGGCTCGTCCGAGGCCATCGTGGCGCTGCTCGCCGCCGAGCCGCCCGCGGCCGCATGGGGCGACGCCAGCCTCCCGGACGGAGCGCCGTCGGACGTCGCCTTCGAGGGGGTGAGCTTCCGCTACACGCCGGAGGCCCCGGTGATCCACGACGTCTCCTTCCGCATCGCCCGGGGAGAGCGCGTCGCGCTGGTCGGCCCGTCCGGCGCCGGCAAGACCACGCTCGGGCAGCTGCTGCTCGGGTTCGCGCAACCCGATGCGGGGCGGATCACGGCCGGCGGCGTCGACCTTCGCGCCCTGTCCCGCGCGGGTTGGATGCGCCGCGTCGCCTGGCTGCCGCAACGGCCGACGCTGTTCCACGGCACGTTGCGCGACAATCTCCTCCTCGCCCGCCCCGCAGCCACGCCAGACGAACTCGCCGGTGCGCTCGCCTTCGCGGGCGCCGATCGTTTCGTGGACGCTCTGCCGCAAGGGCTCGACACGCCCGTGGGCGACCGTGGCCAGGGCCTGTCGGGCGGCGAGATCCAGCGCATCGCGCTGGCCCGCGTGTTCCTCGCCGACGCCGACGTCGTGGTGCTCGACGAGGCCAGCGCGGGCCTCGACGCCGAGACGGCCGCGCTGGTGACGCGCTCCATTGCGGCGCTGTCGCCCGGGCGCGCCCTGCTCATCATCGCGCACCGGCTCGACACGGTGCGGAGCGTCGACCGCGTTCTGGTGATCGAAGAGGGACGCATCGTCGAACGCGGCCGGCCCGACGACCTCATGGCCCGCGACTCGCGCTTCGCCGGCATGGTGGGAATCCTCGAGGACATCGACGCATGAGGGACGCCCTGCGCCTCATGCGACTGTTCCGCCCCTACGCGGGGTGGATGCTCGCCGGCATCGCGGTCAACGTCGCGGTGGTACTGGCCAACGTCGGGCTGCTCGCGCTGTCGGGCTGGTTCATCACCGCCATGGGGATGGCCGGCCTCGGGCTGACGACGCTCAATTATTTCACGCCGGCCGCCGCCATCCGCGGCCTTGCGGTGCTGCGCACGGTCGGGCGCTATGTCGAGCGCCTCGTCACTCACGAGGCCACCTTCCGGCTCATCGCGGGCCTGCGCGTGTGGTTCTACCGCCACCTGGAGCCTCTGGCCCCGGCGCGGCTGCAGCAGTATCGCGGGGGCGATCTTCTGAGCCGCATCCGCGCCGATATCGACAGTCTCGACAACCTGTACCTCCGCGTCGTCGCCCCGACGGCGGCGGCGCTGCTCTCCTCCGCCGCCCTGGTGTGGTTCATGTCACGGTTCAGCGGTGCCGTGGCGTCTCTCGACGCCGCCACGCTGGTGGTGGCCGGGGTGGTCCTGCCGCTCGCGGCGCGGAGGCTCGGGCGGCGGCCGGGCGCGCGCGTCGTGGCCATCCGGGCGGACCTGCGTGCGGCAGTGGCCGACGGCGTGCGCGGCCTCGGAGAGATGCAGGTCTACGACGCCGAGCGGGCCCATGCGGCCCATATCGCGGATGGCGGGCGCGCGCTGAACCACGAGGGCCGTCGCCTGGCGCGGCTCGGCGCGGTCACGACGGCACTGTCCGGACTCGTCGCGCAGCTCGCGCTCTGGGGAGCGCTGGTGCTGGCGATCCCGCTCGTCCGCTCAGGGGCACTGGCGGGCCCGGAGCTCGCCATGGTGGCGCTGTTCGTTCTGGCGAGCTTCGAGGCCGTGGCGCCCTTGCCGCTGGCCTTCGGGGCGCTCGGTGAGACGCTGGCGGCCGCGCGGCGCATCTTCGAGGTGGTCGACGCCACGCCCGCCGTGCACGATCCTCTCCGCCCCGCGGCAGCGCCCCGGCGCTTCGATCTCAAGGTGCGCGGTCTGCGCATGCGCTATCGAGACGACGGCCCCTGGGCTCTCGACGGGGTCGACCTCGACGTGCCGCAGGGCGGCTCGGTCGGCGTCGTGGGACCGTCGGGCGCCGGAAAGACGAGCCTGCTCAACGTTCTGCTGCGCTTCTGGGACTATCAGGAGGGCAGCGTCGACATCGGCGGCGTGCCTCTCCGCGACCTCGACGGCGCGACGGTGCGGAACCTCTGTGCCGTGGTGGCGCAAGACACCCATCTCTTCAACGCCACGGTGCGCGACAACCTCCTGCTGGCGCGGCCCGGTGCCTCAACGGACGACCTTCGCACCGCGCTGCGCGATGCCGGTATCCTCGACGAGATCGAGGCGCTGCCGCGCGGGCTCGACACGCAGGCGGGCGAGACGGGGACGCGGTTCTCGGGCGGTCAGGCGCGGCGCATCGCCATCGCGCGCGCCCTGCTGAAAGACGCCCCGATCCTCATCCTCGACGAGCCCACCGAAGGGCTCGACGCCGCCTCCGAACGCGTCGTGCTCCGCGCGCTCGACCGTCTCATGCAAGGGCGCACGACGCTGCTCGTCACCCACCGGCCCCAGGCTTTGCGTCATGTCGACCGCGTGGTGCGCCTGCGGCACGGCGCGCGTGCAAGGGTGTGAGGACTTCGGAGACGGGTGCGGGTCGGTGCGGCGTGGTCGAGAGCGGCGTCGGACGGATGTTGCCGAAGCGTAGGACCCCAGACCGGCGCGATGCAACTCCAGTGAGGACTCCAACAGGCACCGGCGTTTTGGCTACGATGTCCGGTCCCGCTATGTGGTGGTACGACCGATGCCGCGTGGAGGGACATTCTATGGGACAGGTTATCCGCGGCTGCGCCACGACGACTGAGGGCGCCCGTCGGGCAGTCCAAGCTCGTGAAGAGAGCGTGAGGAGCGCTGCCAGGCGCTACGGCATCAGCCCCACCCCGGTGCAGACATGGCGCTCACGGCAGGCCAGCACGAACGAACGGATGGGTTCGAAGAAGCCCCGCTCCATTGTGCTGAGCGCCGAGGACGAGGCCATGATCGTCGCCTTCCGGCGCCAGGCCTTGCTGCCGCTGGATGACGGTCTGCATGCGCTTCAGCCCACCATCGCGCATTGACCCGGTCCAGTCTGGATCGCGGCCTGCAGCGACACGGCATCTACCCGACGACGATGGGACGAACCAAAGAGGTGGCGATGATCATCGGCGTTAGCCTCTATGGTGTTTTACATTGAAGCCTTTCGACAAAGAGGCGATCAGCCTTGAGATATGGTTTTTGGTTTTGGGTCCGTAATCAGTCAAGTCTATTGATAGATTTGTTTGAGGCGGTATTCTATGATGAAACCCGACTATATTCGAGATCAGGTCGGCCGCGCTATGATGTTCCAACCTTTCGAGGTCACAGTTGCCGGGACTTGCGAAGCGAAGAGGTCCGAATCGTTCACCATTCTGTCTATAGATTGCGTATTGGCCTGTGCGGTCAAACACGGCGTAATGGCCATAGAACGCTAGGACTTCAATGCTGAAATGCCACCAGGGACTGTCGGCAGAAAACGGAGTGAAGAAAAGGCTCTGCCCAGCCGCTGCGTGCTGCTCACCATATGGGCGCCCGCGGATTTGGGCAGCATGCTTGAATGCGAGGTCGAAAGTAGCATGGGCTTGATTGAAATCCTCTACA
>JAYVMK010000487.1:0-3559 GCA_043758995.1 Lichenibacterium sp.
GACGATCGCGGGCTGCGCGCTGTGGATCTCGCTTTCGTGGCCTCGCCGCTCGTACGCACGCGCGACACGATGGAAATCCTCCGCGCCGAACTCGGTGAGACGCTGCCGCCTTGCGGCTTCGACGACCGGCTGAGGGAAATGTCCTTTGGCGCCTGGGAAGGTCGCAGCTGGGACGACCTCAAACGCGCCGAGCCGTCCAAGATTGCGGCGCGGCGGCGAGATACCTGGGCCTTCGTTCCGCCGGATGGGGAAAGCTACGCCATGCTGCTCGACCGTTTGGCGCGTTGGCTGCCGGCTCTCGTCGCCGACAGCGTGGTCGTCGCGCATGGCGGTGTGGCGCGCGTGCTCCTGCATCACATCACGGGGCTCACAACCGAGCGCGCCACGACGGCAGACATCCATCAAGGGCGCGTGCTGCTCTTCGACGAGGGCGTGGCGCACTGGATCTGATACAGGCCGCGACCATGCCGAGGTGGCGAGAGCTTCGTCAGCGCTCGTTCATCAGTCGTGGTCTATGAAGAGCCGTCAAGGCGCGGGACATCCCGCCGTGATGCCGGCGCAAGTGCTGCTGGGTTACGCGTCGCGTCGAAACCCCTTAAGACCCTCGTGGCCGATCATGGTCGCCGGCGGATCGCTGGCGACCCTCAGACTCTATTGTCCTCCGGACTGGGCCTCGGCCTCTCCTGCGGTGAAGACGGGCGCAGCAATCGATGAGTCCTACGATCACGTTCGAACGCCAGCCTCCGGCCGGTCAGGCGGAAACGGCAGACGTTCCCGCCGGCTCGGTTGGGATCCCGGCCCGGCTCGAAGGCGCATCCCGGCCTGAATTCCTGCGCGACGAGATCCTGGCGGAAATCTTCGCTCGGACCGTTGCCGAACGGGGTGACGCGGCGGCCTTCCGCAACCTCACCCAGACGCTCAGCTATGCCGAGGTCGACCGGCGCAGCGACGTCATGGCGCGCGGCTTGGCGGCTCGAGGGCTCGGGCCGCGCAAGGTGGCCGGCCTTTGGATGCAGCGCGGCTTCGACCTGCTGATCGCCCAGATCGCCGTCGCCAAGACCGGTGCCGCCTGGTTGCCCTTCGACGCCGATGCTCCCGTTGACCGGGTGTCGGTCTGCCTCGGCGATGCGGAGGCGCTGGTTCTGGTGACCGACGCGGCTTTCGCGGTGGCTCACCAAGCCGCCATGCCGTGCCCCGCCGCGACCGAGGCGGAACTGGCTGAAGCCGGCGCTTCTGCTCCGGCGGTCGACGCGCGCCGGGCCGGCACGGGCCCGGATGATCCGGCCTATCTGATCTATACGTCTGGCTCGACCGGCGTGCCGAAGGGCATCGTCATCACCAACCGCAACATCTGCCACTACCTGCGGTCGGCCAATGCCCTTTACGCCATCACGGCGGCCGACGTGGTGTTCCAGGGGGCCTCGGTGGCCTTCGACCTCTCTATGGAGGAGATCTGGATTCCCTATCTGGTGGGGGCCAGCCTCTTCGTCGCGACCCGCGAGATTCTGGGCGAGGCCGACGCGCTGCCCGACGTGCTCAACGACGCTGGCGTGACGGTTCTCGACACGGTGCCGACGCTGCTCGGCCTGCTGTCGCGCGACATTCCCTCGCTGCGGTTGATCATCCTCGGCGGTGAGGCCTGCCCCCCGAGCCTCGGCGCCCGCTGGTGCCGCGCCGGACGCACCATCTACAATTCCTACGGACCTACGGAGGCCACGGTGGTGGCCACGGCCGCTCTGGTCGAACCCGGCGAACCCGTCACCATCGGCGGTCCGATCCCCAACTACACCTGCTACGTCGTCGACGAGCACCTGAACCTGCTCGATCGCGGGCAGGAGGGCGAGCTGCTGATCGGCGGTCCGGGCGTAGCTCGCGGCTATCTCAAGCGCGATGCGCTGACGGCGGAGAAGTTTATCGCCAATCCCTTCGGGGGCGAGGGACTGGATCCGGTTCTGTACCGATCCGGCGACGCGGTGGCGCTCGATCCCGAGGGTCAGATCCTGTTCCGCGGCCGCATCGACGATCAGGTGAAGCTGCGCGGCTTCCGCATCGAACTCGGCGAAATCGAGGCGCAGATCGCCACGCTCGACGGGATCCATCAGGCGGCGGTCGTGCTGCGTCATGACGACGGCCTCGACCAGCTCGTGGCCTTCCTGGTGCCGAAGGAGGGGGTGACGCTCGACAGCCCGACGCTGCGGGCGAGCCTGCGAGAAGCCCTGCCGCCCTACATGGTGCCGTCCCGCTTCGAACCGATGGACGTCCTGCCGCGCCTCTCCTCCGGAAAGGTCGATCGCAACGCGTTGAAGCGTGTCGCGCTCGCGGCCCGCACCGCCGAGGCTCAGGAGGAGCCCCGCACCGCGACCGAAGCCTCGCTGCTCGAGGCGGCGCGGGCCGTTCTGCCCGCCGGCGCCATCCCGTTCGATGCCGATTTCTTCACTGACCTCGGCGGCCACTCGTTGCTGGCGGCGCGCTTCGTCTCGGTGGTGCGCCAGACGCCGTCGCTGGCCGGCATCACCTTGCAGGACATGTACCGCGCCCGCAGCCTGCGGGCGATCGCGGCCCTCATCGACGGACGTGCGCCGCGTAACGGGGGGGCTCCGGTCGACCTCGGCTTCACGCCGCCGCCCTTGATGCGGCGCTTCCTTTGCGGCTTGGCCCAGGCTCTGGCGCTGCCCTTCATCCTATCGCTGGCCACCGCCCAATGGCTCGGCGTCTTCGTATCCTACATGTTGCTCACCACGAGCGAGGCGACCTTCTGGGAGGAATGCCTTTACCTCGTGGGCACCTACATGGTGATCAACATCTTCACCATCCTCTTCGCCATCGCGATGAAGTGGGTGATCCTCGGCCGCACCAAACCGGGGCGCTACCCGCTCTGGGGCGTCTACTATTACCGCTGGTGGCTGGTGCAGAGGCTGACTGCCCTGACCCACCCGAAGTGGTTCCAGGGCTCGCCGATCATGCGGCTCTTCATGATGGCGATGGGCGCCAAGGTCGGTCTCGACGCCATCGTGGGTGACCACGAGGCGGGCGCGCTCGACCTGATCGAGATCGGCCCGCGCGCCAGTATCGGCGGCAAGGTCAAATTCGCCAATGCCCGCGTCGAAGGCGCCGACTTCATCATCGGCCGCGTGACGATCGGGTCCGACGCCTATGTGGGCACCTCCTGCGTCATCGAAGAGGGCGTGACGATCGGCGATTTCGCGGAGGTCGGCGATCTCTGCGCGATTTCGTCGAACGGTGTCATTGGTTCCGACGAGATCTGGGACGGCTCGCCGGCGCGCCGCGTCGGCACCGTCGACCGCAGCGAGCGAGACGACTATCCGGTCGCCTCGGCGACGCGGCGGACCCTGCTCGGCTTCGGCTATGTGGCGATGCTGCTGATCATCCCGCCGCTCGGCCTGCTGCCGATCTTCCCGGCCTTCTGGGTCTTCGACCAGCTCGATAGCTGGCTCCAGATCCCGGACATCGACCGGTTCACCTATCTGGCCTCGCTGCCGCTTCTGGCCTGGCCGACGTCCTTCGTCATGGTGTTGATCTCGGTCGCCTTCATCGCAGT
>JAYVMK010000488.1:0-6365 GCA_043758995.1 Lichenibacterium sp.
CGGTGCCGGGATCCTCGCCACCCAAGTCGGGTGCCGGGACGCTCTTCGGCGCGTCGTTCTCATCGTCCTGCGGCTTGAAGAGTTCGTCGCGGGACACGGTCCGGTCGGTGACCTTGGCCAGCGCCACGATGTGGTCGACGACCTTCTCTTCGAACAGCGGCGCCTTCAGCTCGCTCAGCGCCTGCGGGTTCTTGGTGTAATGCTCCCAGACCTGCTTTTCCTGGCCGGGATACTGACGCGTCAGTTCGACAAGGGCCTTGCCGACCTCGTTGTCCTCGACCTTGATGCCGGCCTTCTCGCCGACTTCGGCGAGGACGAGCCCGAGGCGCACGCGGCGCTCGGCGATGCGACGATATTCCGCACGCGCCGCGTCTTCGGTGGTGTCCTCATCGGCAAAGGTCTTGCCGGTGCGCTGCTGCTCACCCTGGACCTGGCGCCAGATGTTGTCGAACTCCTGAGCCACCAAGCCCTCCGGCAATTCGAAGCTGTAGCGCTTGTCGAGCGCATCGAGCAGCGACCGCTTGATCCGGTCGCGCGACGCCCGGGAGAAATCGTCCTGCATCCGCGTCCGGATGGCGTCGCGCAGCGCCGCAAAATCGTCGAAGCCGAAGGTCTTCGCGAAATCGTCGTCGAGCTTGACCTCGCCCGGCGCGCCGACTTCACGCAGCTTGACGTCGAAGGTGGCATCCTTGCCGGCAAGGTCAGCCGAGCCGTAGTCGGCAGGGAACGTCACGGAGATGCGGCGATCCTCACCGATCTTCATGCCGATGAGTTGGTCTTCGAAACCGGGGATGAAGTTGCCCGAGCCGAGGACGAGCGGCATGTCCTCGCCCTTGCCACCCTCGAAGGGCACGTCGTCGATGCGCCCCTCGAAGTCGATCTTCACCTGATCGCCGGACGCCGCGACGGCGTCGTCGCCCTCTTTCGGCGTGAAGGTGCGATTGCCCTGAGCGAGGGTGTCGATGGAGCGCTGGATCTCCTCGTCGGAGACTTCGGCCACCGGCCGGTCGAGCTCGATGTCGTCGAAGGAGCCGGTCTCGAAGGTCGGGATCGTCTCGACCGCCACCGTGAAGGAGAGGTCGCCCTCGGCCTCCATGGCGCGCTCGACCTCCGCCTGGTCGCTGGCGAGGTCGATCTTCGGCTCGAGCGCGAGACGCAGGCCGTTGTCTTCGACGATCTTGCGGTTGGCCTCGTTGACGGCGTTCTGGACGACGTCGCCCATGATCGAGCGCCCGTAGAGCCGCTTCAGATGCGACAGCGGCACCTTGCCGGGACGGAACCCGTTGATCCGCACCTTATCCTTCATGCCGACGAGTTCGCCCTGAAGGCGGGACGCCAGATCGGCGGCCGGGAGCACGACCTTGTATTCCCGCCGCAACCCCTGCGCGCTGATCTCGGTAACCTGCATCGTCCTCGTCCTTCACAACTCGTATCGGCGCCGCTGATCGGCGAAAAAGGGCCCCGGGCCAGCTCACCACTTCGCTTTCCGCCAGGGCGGAGGCGCGATGGCGGATGGCGATGCGAGGAGGGATGGGCCGGCGCGGATGCCGCGCGACCCGTCATCGACCTGTCGAAATGGTGCGGGCGGAGGGACTCGAACCCCCACGACGTGAGTCACTGGAACCTAAATCCAGCGCGTCTACCAATTCCGCCACGCCCGCCCGTCTCGCAACCGGCCAACCCGGACGGAGCGTCTTATCAACGCCCCCGTCGAGATGCAGCAAAAAAGTGGAGCGTGGCCCTTACCGCACGGGACCACTGAAGGCCGCGACCGCGAAGGTCATGAGCGCCCAGGAAGACAAACCAGGATGCGGGTGGGCACCGGCGGCCCGCATCGCGAGCGCGGCGACGACCAGAATGCCGACGGCCATGAGGGTGGGTGCAGGTCGCATCGGTCGAACTCGCCGGGTGGAAGACCGGGCCTCCAGCGCAAGACCGATGCCGCCTCCACCTGTGCCGACCCGGGACGGGCCGCTTCCAGGCTCCAGCCCGGTCGACGAGGCGCGTCGCGCGTGTCGGCCGCCGCCCTGCCCGTTCTTTGCGCCGCAGCCAGAGGGGCTGGCCCGTAGCGAAACGAGACATCGTCAGAGGGCTTCTTCACCTTTGACGCTGCTGGTAACATCCGCCCCGGCTTCGGCATGATCGCGCGGCGTGCGCGCATCGAGCCGTCTTCGACCCGACCTGTCCGGTCCGCCGGCGAAGGAATTCGTCGATATTTCCAGGGCGGCAGACCGTTTCAGGACATGGTTCGAGGCGGGCTGACGTCCTCTCGTCCCAATAGAGCTCGCAAAACTGGCGGTAAGGCGCCGGGCAGATCCTCCGAGATCAGGCCTGGCCCGAATTGTCGGGCAGCGGCGGCATGAAGCCACACTGCCGCGGATGCCGCCTCGAAGGCCGGCATGGATTGAGCCAGCAGCCCTCCCAAGAGGCCGGCGAGAACGTCGCCGCTGCCGGCCGTGGCGAGCCAGGGCGCGTCCTCCCCCGAGATGGACGCGCGGCCGTCGGGGGCCGCCACCACCGTGTCGGGCCCCTTGAGCAGCAGCACGGCGCCCAGTCGCCGGGCACCGGCCCTGGCTTGCTCGACCTTGGACGAGGCATGAAGGATCTCGCCTATCCCGTCGAAAAGCTTGATGAACTCTCCCTCATGCGGGGTCACCACCACCGGGCCTGGTGCGGCTGCGATGAGCGCGGCAAGATCGTCCGGCCGGCCGGCGAAGAGCGTCAGGGCATCGGCATCCAACACGACCCCACGCGGCTTGTCGCCCGGCGCCAGGACCGCGTCCACCAAGGCCTGCGTGTCGGCATGGTGGCCCAAGCCCGGCCCGATCACGACAGCGTTCTTGCGCGCGTCGGCCAGGACCTCCGTCAGCGCGGCCGGATCGGAGAAGGGTTTCAGCATGACGGCGGTGAGCTGCGCCGCATGAGCCGCAAGAGCGTCGTCGGGGCTCGCCACCGTGACCAGGCCCGCGCCGGCCCGCAGGCCGCCATGAGCCGACAGGCGAGCGGCCCCGAGCGTCGGCATGGGGCCCGAGACGACCAGCATATGCCCACGCGAATATTTGTGGCCGGCGGCCTGAGGTCTCGGGAAATGGCTTTCCCAAAGCTCGGGACAATTGTGCCGCAGGCGGGGCCCGATCTGGTCGAGCACCTCCGCTCCGATGCCGATATCGACCAGCGTGATCTCGCCGCAGAACTCCCGTCCGGGCATGAGCAGGTGGCCGGGTTTCAGCCGGAGGAAGGTCACGGTTTCGGTGGCGTGGACCGCCGCTCCCATGACGCGGCCGGTATCGCCCGAGAGTCCCGACGGGAGATCGACCGCGAGGACAGGCCGACCCGACCCATCGACCCGCGCCACGAGATCGGAGGCCGCTTGGTCGAGAGGCCGCGCCAGGCCCGCGCCGAACAGCGCGTCGACGACGAGATCGTAGCGCTCCGGCTGCGCCTCGGCGACGGTCAGCACCGGCCCGTGCCAGGCGGCTGCCGCCGATGCCGCGTCTCCGCGCAGGTTTTCGACAGGGACCAGCGCGGCGACGTCCACGGACAGGCCCCGCCCGACAAGTGCGGTCGCCGCCACGAAACCATCGCCGCCGTTATTGCCCGGCCCGCAGAGGACCAGCACCCGCCTGCCACGGCGGCGCGTCAGGAGGCGCTCGGCGCTGTCCGCGACGGCACGTCCGGCGCGATCCATGAGCACGGTCCCGGGCGTGCCGGCGACGCCGGCCAGTCGGTCGGCCTCGGCCATTTCGGCCGTCGTAATGACCTCCACGGGTCGCCGCATGTCGTTCTCTCCTGCCTGCGTCGAACCTCGATGGCAAAGTCCAGGCCTGGGCGATAGGCCGGGGGCAAAGCTACGGGTCCGATACCAATTTCGGAAACAGCCGTCGCGCCGATGGCACGGGCGATGCTAGAGTGGAGGAGCGACGGCGGCCGGCTTCCCTGGCTGGTCGACTGCAACGCGCGCCCGGCACAGGTTTGGACCCCGCATGAAGAAGATCGAGGCCATCATCAAGCCCTTCAAGCTGGACGAGGTGAAGGAGGCCCTGCAGGACGTGGGGCTTCAGGGCATCACCGTGACGGAAGCCAAGGGCTTCGGACGCCAGAAAGGCCATACCGAGCTTTATCGCGGCGCCGAATACGTGGTGGATTTCCTGCCCAAGGTGAAGATCGAGATCGTGCTCACCGACGACCTCGTGGACCGCGCCGTCGATGCCATCCGGCGCGCCGCCCAGACGGGGCGCATCGGCGACGGCAAGATCTTCGTGTCGTCGATCGAAGGCGCGATCCGCATCCGCACCGGCGAGACCGGCAACGACGCTATCTGACCTCTGGGCGAGACGCGGATCGTCGCGCGATCGAGGGCTGAATCGACCTTGCTTCCGGTTCCTCTTGCGCCCGGCTCCCGCGGACGGGTAGGCATCCGAAGGAGCGCGGCCGTGATCCGCGCCCCTGACCGGAGGATCGCATGAAGACCGCACAGGACGTCCTGAAGGCCATCAAGGACCAGGACATCAAATACGTCGACTTCCGTTTCACCGATCCGCGCGGCAAGTGGCAGCACGTCACCTTCGACGTGTCGATCGTCGACGAGGAGGCCTTTGCCGAAGGCGTGATGTTCGACGGGTCTTCGATCGCCGGTTGGAAAGCCATCAACGAATCCGACATGACCCTCATGCCGGATCCCGAGACGGCCTGCATGGATCCGTTCTTCTCGGCCTCGACCCTGACGATCGTCTGCGATGTGCTCGAGCCCGCCACCGGCGAGCCCTATGCCCGCGACCCGCGCGGCGTGGCCAAGAAGGCCGAAGCCTATCTCAAGTCGACGGGCATCGGCGACGCCATCTTCGTCGGCCCCGAGGCCGAATTCTTCGTCTTCGACGACGTGCGCTTCAAGGCGGACCCCTACAACACGGGCTTCGTGGTCGACTCGATCGAACTGCCGTCGAATGCCGACACCGTCTACGAGGGCGGCAATCTCGGCCATCGCATCCGCACCAAGGGCGGCTACTTCCCCGTGCCGCCGCTCGACAGCGCGCAGGACATGCGCGGCGAGATGCTGGCCGCCATGGCGAGCATGGGCGTCAAAGTCGAGAAGCACCATCACGAGGTCGCTTCCGCCCAGCACGAACTCGGCATGAAGTTCGATCGCCTGACGCTGATGGCCGACGGCATGCAGATCTACAAATATTGCATCCACCAGGTGGCGCAGAGCTACGGCAAGTCCGCGACCTTCATGCCGAAGCCGGTGTTCGGCGACAACGGCTCGGGCATGCATGTGCACCAGTCGATCTGGAAGGACGGCAAGCCGGTCTTCGCCGGCGACAAATATGCCGATCTCAGCCAGGAATGCCTGTGGTACATCGGCGGCATCATCAAACATGCCAAGTCGTTGAATGCCTTCACGAACCCGTCCACCAACTCCTACAAGCGGCTGGTGCCGGGCTACGAGGCTCCCGTGCTGCTCGCCTATTCGGCGCGCAACCGCTCGGCCTCCTGTCGCATCCCCTACACGTCCAACCCGAAGGCCAAGCGCGTCGAGGTCCGCTTCCCCGATCCGGCGGCGAACCCCTACCTCGCCTTCTCGGCCCTGCTGATGGCGGGCCTCGACGGGATCGTGAACAAGATCGATCCCGGCCAGGCGATGGACAAGGACCTCTACGACCTGCCGAAGGTCGAACTGGCCCAGATCCCCACCGTCTGCGGCTCGCTGCGCGAGGCGCTCGACAGCCTGAAGGCCGACCACGCCTATCTCACGGCCGGCAACGTCTTCACGCAGGACCTCATCGAGAGCTACATCGAACTCAAGATGACCGAAGTGATGCGCTTCGAGATGACGCCGCACCCGGTCGAATACGACATGTACTACTCGGTCTGACGCCAACCTCTCCGGCGGTCGGATGTCCGACCGCCGGATCGACTCGCCACTGTTCACGGCTGGCGCGAGTCGTCGGTCCAGAAAGAGCAGTGGTGCCTCGCTGCGACGTCGTCGATCAGTCCCGTGCCGTCGGGCGAGAGCCTCAGAACCGACGAGGTGATGCGCGCGGCCGGCCAGGGCACGGCCGAGGAGCCCGGCGCGGCGCCCCAGGCAAACGAACCCCAGGCATCCTGCATGGCGGCGGAGAGCCGAGCCTCGGACTCGTCGAAGCGCGACGGGTCGGCCAGGGCCCAGGGGCGATCGAACACATAGGCGATTTCGGCCGTGTGATAGGAGCCCGTGGGACTCGAGAAGGGCAGCGTCGGCAGCGCGAAGGGTGCGCGCGGATCGTCGAACTCATAGGCGTAGACCGGGACGGCCTTGCCCACCACGGAGTCGAATTCCAGCGCCGGGCAGGCGAAATAGCCGTCCGTCAACACCGCAGCATAGGTCG
>JAYVMK010000489.1:0-3791 GCA_043758995.1 Lichenibacterium sp.
GTTTGGGAGACCATGATTAAAACCATGGCATATTTCGCGATCAACGTGCGCGGCGCAGTCTCCGATATCCAGGCTGAGGTTGGCTCGTCGCCGGCTCCCAGACATGTGGCCAGGTCGCCAATCCGGCCGGCGTCGCCACAAATCGCCAAAGAGAACGAGATTCGATGCTCCGGCCGAGCTCAACAATCGACGTCAGTACCGGTGGCTTAATAGCCGCGCGATCAGGCGAGCGGCGTCGGTGGCGGCTCACGCTGGCTAACTTCGGTCGACCAGAAGTCCTCGTGCAGAGCCGCCGCCTCGTCAACGAGAAGGGGGCCGATGACCTCGACGCGACGTTGGCCGGCCGCGAAGACCGTTCGGCATGGAAGGTCCAAGGTCGGGTTCTCGCGATGGTCGCCGGTGAGCGTCTTGAGATCGCGTTCGGCGAGACCGTAGACGACCCGGCCCAGACCCGACCAATAGGCCGCTCCGGCGCACATGGCGCAGGGTTCGGCGGACGTGTACATGGTGCAGAGCGCTAGGACCGCGGGCGCATAGGCCTGGGACGCGCGGGTCATGAGAACGCGCTCCGCATGGGCGGTCATGTCTCTGCCGGCCGAGGATCCGTTGCCCTGTTCCATGAGCACGGTGCCGTCCGGGCCTACCAGGATGGCGCCGAACGGGTGGTGGCCGGCCGCCTGCGCGGCGCGCGCCACCTCGAAGCTGCGCCGCAGGTATCGCGGATGGTCGAGGCCGTGGTGACCGGCTGCCTGATCCATGCTGAAGGTCCCTCGCCCCTTGGCACGAGCGTTGCTGGTCCACCCCTCATTCGAGAGGATTCAGCCGATGCCCCTGCATTTCCACTGGATCGCTCTGCGGTACTTTCGCGAAACCGTGCAGGCACGCTCCATCCGCAAGGCGGCCGAGCTGATCAACATCGCGCCATCGGCGGTCAATCGTCAGATCATCAAGCTCGAGGAGCAGTTGACGACGCCGCTGTTCGAGCGGAGCAGCAAGGGTCTGAAGCTGACGGCTTCGGGCGAACTGTTCTATCGCTGGGTGTTGAAAAGCCAGGCGGACCTCGATCAGACCATCGCGGAGATCGGCGACCTGCGCGGCGCTAGGCGCGGGCACGTCGTGGTGGCCTGCGAGGAGGGGATCGGCAAGGACTTCCTGCCGGGCGTCATCCGATCGTTCCGGCAGACGCACCGCTACGTGGATTTCTCGGTCTGCGTGCGTGACATGCAGGACGTCGTCACGGCCGTGGCGGAGGGCGAAGCGGATCTCGGCATCGCGTTCAGCCCCGCCGGCGACGTGCGGATCAAGCGCCGCAGCCAGGCCGCGGTGGCGATCGGCGCCGTCATGCACCCCGCCCACCCGCTTGCGAGCCGGGCGGAACTCAAGCTGTCGGACCTCATCGGCGAAACGTTGATCGTCCCCGACGGCGGGTTCTCGACGCGCCAGATCTTCAACGCCCAGCTGGGGGGCGATGCCGAGCTGTTGTTCGCGCGCCGCCTCGAGACCAATTCGTTCGAGACCATGACGGCCATGATCAAGGCTGGCATCGGGATCGGGGTGCGCTCGCGTATCGGCATCGCGGGCGAGATCCAGCGGGGAGACGTCGTCTTCGTCCCTTTCGAGGCCCGCGCTTTTCCGCGCGAGACGGTCGTCCTGATCGTGAAGGCTGCGCGTATCCTGCCGGTCGCGGGGGCGCGTTTCGCCGAAGCCGTCGACGCGGCGTTGCGCCAGGTGGCCGACGAACATCGCGAACCCGGTCAGGGCGATCCTCCCGGGCTCGCCGCCTGTGCGGTTCAAGGTGCCATCTAGCGAGCGCGAATGCGGCTGGCGGGTCACAGGGCGTCGACCAATCTCTCGGCTGGGAGCCCCAGGCCATGATGGCGCGCTTCGAAATCGTCCGGCAGGTCGAGGTCGACGTCCGCGTAGGAAGAGAGTCGCGCGAGAACGTGTCCGGCCTCGCCCGCGAACAGCTTTCGCGTCACGCCCCGCACGAGGCGCGGCATGGCGTGGCGATGGCCGCTGATCGAAGTCGCGTGCAGGCCGTGGCTGACCCCGCTTGCGCCGTTGAAGCAGAACACGGCCCTTACCCAGTCGGCGCCCGCCCCGCGCGGCATGAAACCGAAGTCGCCGTCGAGATACGGATAGTCACCGAGCCTGTCGTCCGAGGTTCCTGGCGCGGGCTCATACCGGTCGCGCCACCGGGCTACACGCGGAGCCAACGACGACAGTTCACGGCGGGACGACAGATCGACGGACGCTCCCGTCGCGCACAGTAGATGATCGCAGGCGAACGGGCCGCGCGGCGTGTCGACGACGATGTCACCCCCCGCCACTTCGACGCTCCGCCAGGGGCTCGCGGGATGGAGTTGGAACCGGGGATTGGCCAGGGCGCGATCCAGGGTGCGGCGGGGTGGCGGCTGGTCGACCAGGCGGACGTGGCGAGCGATCTGCCAGCGGATCGAGGGATCGAGGGAAGGGTAGTGAGTCATCATCCCGGCGCTCTCGAGGTGCCGGTAGGGATTGACGCGTGGAAGGCGGGAGCGCCGGAAGCAGAGGTCGACCCGCGCGGCACCGGCCTCGAGGGCCGCGTTGGCGTTGTCGAAGGCCGAAGCGCCGTGACCGAGCACGGCTACCCGGGCGCCGCGCAGCTTGGCGAAGTCGACGGGGCCGTTCGTGTGGTCGTAGCGATCGGGCGGCAAGGCGTCTCGGATGAACGCTGGAACGGCCCACCCGCCGGCGCCGTCGTAGCCCGTCGCGATGACCACGGTACGGGCGAAGCGGGTCCGAGACCCCGCCGGCGTGTCGGTGACGACAGCGAGAGCGCCCGACTGCGCGTCGCGGATGTCGGTGACGACGGTGTCGCTCTCGACTGCGAGGTCGAGGGTCGCGCGGTACCAGCAGAGGTAGCCAGCCCAGGCTTTGCGGGGGATGCGGTCGAGCGCGGTCCAGGCCGCCTCGCCGTGATGCGCCGTGTACCAGGCCTGCACCGAAAGGCTGGGGCAGCCGAAGTCCAGGCCGTTCAACACCTTCGGGGTGCGCAGTTCCTCCATGCGGGCGAAGGTGTCCCAGACGCCTTCCCGCCCAGGCGAGGCGCTATCCAGCACGACGACGTCGGCCACGCCCTCGCGCCGTAGCGCCGCCGCGATGCCGATGCCCGACTGCCCCGCACCCACCACGACCGTCGCGTGGATCGGCGCTCCGTCCGGCATGGTGCCCGGTGTGACCCAGCTCACGGCAGGATAACTGAGAGCCGCGAGGTCATCGCGGGCTTTGGCGGCGAGGGCCGAGGCAGCGGCGTCAGTCACGCGACACGTTCCGTTCGAGCGAGGAGGGGGTGGGGAACAGCGGTCCTGCGGCGCTGCGCGGCGCGGATCCGGCCGTAACCTTCGGACAGGACCACGATGGCGGCCGTGAGCGCCAGGACCGAGACCTGCATCGCGTTGAGGTCGGGACTCAACTCACGACGGAACTCGGAAGCGACGATGAGGGATAGGGGCTGGGTGCGGCCCGCGAGATAGAGCCCTATTGTCAGGTCGGCGAGTGATAGGATCACTCCGATCGAATAGGCTGCCGAGATGGCCGGTTTTATCTGCGGGAAGGTCACGCGGCGGAAGCACATCCAAGGCGTCGCGCCGAGGTCACGCGCGGCCTCCTCGAGCCGGGGATCGAGCCGCGACAGGACGGATGCGATGATGGCGGTCGTGAATGGAACGGCCACGATCACCTGTGCGACGACCAGCGTGGCGGCGCCGCGGTCGAGCCCGAGCCGGGCCAGGAGCATCGACTGGGCGATC
>JAYVMK010000490.1:0-4127 GCA_043758995.1 Lichenibacterium sp.
TGAGGCCGCCACGCGCGGCATTGAGTAGAATTGCACTCGTTTTCATTCGGGACAGCGCCGAAGCATCAATGAGGTTGCGCGTCTTCACGCCGAGCGGCACGTGCAGCGAGACCACGTCCGCCGCAGCCAGCGCAGTGTGCAGCGTGTCGAAGAAGCGTACGTCGGGGAAGCGAGCTTGATCGATGAAGGGATCGTAGGCAGCGATTGACAGGCCGAGAGCGCGAGCCCGGGTCGCGAACTCCTGACCTATACGGCCGTAACCGACCAGCAGCAGGATCTTGCCGCGAAGTTCCACCGTGGTTTTTCGGCTGCGAATACCGAAGTCACCGCCTCGGACGGCACGGTCGAACCGTGCACCGTTCTTGGCGACCGCCAGCATCAAGAACAAGGTGTGTTCGGCGACCGCAACAGCGTTCACGTCGCCGATGATGGTCACCGGAATGCCGCGTTCGTTGCAGAAGGCGAGGGGGACGTTGTCGTAACCAACACCATGCCGCGATATGATCTTGAGCTTGTTGGCATTCGCGAGAGCTTCGGCCGGCAGTGGGGCATCCCGGATGGTAATCGCGTCGGCGTCGCCGACGTGCGCTACGATGTTCGTCACGCTGGTGTCCGTCAGCACTTCGACCTCGATGTCATCGCGTGCAGATAACAGATCCAGCGCCGGCTGGGCAATGCGCTGAATAACGACGACCTTCTTGCGATTGTTCATGTATTCCATCCTAGACGGAAGTGAGGATCAACTCGTGCTCGTCCAGCCGCCGTCGAGCATCAAGGCGGCGCCGGTCATCAGGGCGGAAGCGTCGGACGCGAGGAACAGCACGCCGCCCATCACGTCCTCTAATCGCCCGAGACGCCCCAGTTTGATTTTCGCGAGGGCAAATGCCCTGAAGTCGGCATCGGCCAGGAACGGGGCGGTCATCGGCGTCTCGATGAACGTCGGGCACAGGCTGTTGACGCGGATTCCCTTTGGGCCGAGTTCAGCCGCCATCGCCTTGGTGAGTCCTTCGATCGCGTGCTTGGTCGCGCAGTAGACCGTGCGGTTGGGGCCGCCCACATGGCCCATCTGCGACGACATGTTGATGATCGACCCCGCGCGCCCGGCCTCGACCATGCGGCGGGCCACCGCCTGCGCGACGAAGAACGCCGCCCTGACGTTGAGCGCGAAGACGGCGTCGAAGTCGCTTGCCGACACATCCAGGAATGACGCCGGTCGGTTGATGCCCGCGTTATTCACCAGAACATCGAACGGGCCGGCCGCCCCGAGCACGGCGGCGCTTCGGTCCTGGTCGGCGACGTCGAGCGTGATCGTCTCCGCGGTGCCGCCACGTCGCCTGATCTCACACCCGACAGCTTCGATTTCCGCGGTCGTCCGGCTCACGAGCGTGACGGCTGCGCCTGCGTCCGCCAGGGCGAGGGCCGCCGCAAGCCCGATGCCGCGTCCGGCCCCGGTCACGATCGCGCGCCGGCCGTCGAGGCGCAACGACGGGGTGCGCGGATAGCCCTCGCACATCGGCTCGCCGGGACTATTGGGCATCGACGGCGGCGTAGGGCTCTACATTACGGCGCCCATAACGCCGGACCCGGAGGTTAGCTTGCTCGCCATGGCCCGAGAACCCCTCGAGCGCGCAGAGTCGCGAGCAGACCTCGCCGATGCGCGCCGAGGCCTCGTCGGTCTCGATTCGCTGGTAGGTGCAGGTCTTCAGAAACTTGCCCACCCAGAGCCCGCCCGTGTACCGCGCGGCCTTCATGGTGGGCAGCGTGTGGTTCGTGCCGATGACCTTGTCGCCGAAGGCCACGTTGGTGCGGGGACCGAGGAAAAGCGCGCCATAGTTCGACATGTTCTGCAGGAACCAGTCGTCCCGGTCCGTCATCACCTGGACGTGTTCGGAGGCGATCTCGTCCGCGACCGAAAGCATCTCGTCGTAGTCGCGCACGACAATCACCTGTCCGTAGTCGGCCCAGGCCTGAGCCGCCACCGCTCCGGTCGGCATGATCGTGAGGAGGCGTTCGATCTGCTCCATCGTGGCACGGGCCAACCTGTCCGACACGGTCAGGAGGACGGCGGGCGAGTTCGGGCCGTGCTCGGCCTGTCCCAGAAGGTCGATGGCGCAGATCTCGCCATCCACCGTGTCGTCGGCGATGACCAGCGTCTCGGTCGGACCGGCCAGGAGATCGATCCCGACGCGTCCGAAGGTCTGGCGCTTGGCCTCTGCCACGTAGGCGTTGCCCGGGCCGACCAGCATGTCGACCGGCGCCATCGATGCGGTGCCCAGCGCCATGGCGCCGATCGCCTGGATTCCGCCGAGCACGTATATCTCGTCAGCACCTGCCAGATGCTGGGCCGCCACGATGGCGGGGGCGGGCTCGCCCCGATAGGGTGGCGCACAGGTGATGACGCGGGCGACGCCCGCCACCTTGGCCGTGATGACCGACATGTGGGCCGAGGCGAGTAACGGATACTTGCCGCCAGGCACGTAGCATCCCACCGATCGCATAGGCACGTTCTTGTGACCCAGAAAGACGCCCGGCAGCGTCTCGGTCTCGACGTCGCGGAGGGTAGAACGCTGGACCTGGGCGAAGTTTCGCACCTGGGCCTGGGCGAAGCGGATGTCGTCCAGCGCCTGGCCAGACAACCGCGACAGGCAGCCCTCGATCTCGCGCTCGCTTAAGCGAAAGCTCGCCGGATCCCAACCGTCGAACTTGACCGACATGGCCCGAACTGCCTCGTCGCCACGCTCCTCAATGTCGGCCAGGGCGGTCTCGACGACCATGCGGACCTCTTTATCGGCCGCGCGCGCCTGCTGCGCGTCCATACCCCGCTTGAGCCACTCCGCCATTGCGGCGTCCTCCCATCCAACGTTGTTGAACCCACCATGCCAGGGCTTGACCACCTCGTCAATATTTCGCACAAGTGTGCGATAATCGCACTCAGGGTTACGATGTCGGAATCGTCGATCGCCAAGTCGGACTTCTCGCAAACTCTGGCGCGTGGCCTTGAGATGCTCGAAGCCCTGTCAGGCGCGGCGGAGCCGCTTTCCGTCAGCCAGGCCGCCGAGCGGGTTAGGATCAGCCGGGCTGCTTCTCGCCGCCTGCTGCTGACCCTGCGCGAGCTCGGCTACGTTCGATCCTACGACTCGCGGTTCTGGTTGACCGCGCGCGTGCTCCAGCTCGGCGCAGGCTTGGTGCGCAGCGGGGGGCTTTGGAGCAGCGTGGCCCCCTCCGTAATCGATCTAGCGAACCGGTTGAACGAACCGTGCTCCATCTCCGTGCTCGACGGTCCCGACACCGTGTTCGTGTGCCGCGACGCCACACGCCGCATCTTCACGACCCGCCTTGGCGTCGGCGACCGTTTACCGGCGAACTGTTCGGCGAGTGGTAAGACGCTGTTGGCCTGCCTTGCCGCGCCCGATCTCGACCACGTGCTGGCGCTCCGTCAACTTGTCGCTCGCACGCCGGCCTCGATCACCGATCCGGCTCGGCTGCGCGCCGAACTCGGCCTAACCCGCACGCGCGGGTACGGCTTGGCGATCGACGAGATGGAGGAAGGCACGCTGTCGGTCGCCGTCCCGTTGAAGGACCGGGACGGGCAGGTGATCGCCGCCATGAGTCTCGCCTCGCACCGGATGCGGTGCACGCCGGCCGACCTGCAGGGCCTGTTGCTCGACGAACTGCGTCTGGCGGCGCGGCAGGTGGAGCAGGTGGTCGAAAACTTCGGGGATCGGGGCTGGGTGCCCTGATCAGGGATAGATCGGAACAGATCGGCCCGCATTGGGATGGGGATGGACACATGACGACGAGAACGGGCGAGGAACATCTGACCGTGGCTGCGCGCCTTCCGGACATGCCGTTCGATGCCGTCCGGCTCGACCGCTTGCTGGAGGAGGCGGGGCTCGACGCCGTGTTGGTGACCTCCAAGCACAACATCCAGTACATGCTCGGTGGTTACCGCTACTTCTTCTACGCCAACATGGATGCGCACGGCTTGAGCCGCTACCTGCCATGCCTCGTCTACGTCAAGGGGCGTGCGCGGGAGGCGACATACATCGCCAGCCCCATGGAGGACCACGAGCGCGAACTCGGTAAGTTCTGGATGGACGGTACTCACTTCGGCAACATGACGTCGC
>JAYVMK010000491.1:0-4089 GCA_043758995.1 Lichenibacterium sp.
CGACGCCGCCGCCTGAGCGAAGGACCTCCGCTCCGCGCCACCATCACGCCCTGCCAAGAATAACAAGCTCAGAATCCGCGGCTCTCGGCGTAGGGGTACGGCCTTCTATGCCGGCCGAAGGGTCTGCGGAGCGCGTATTGTTACCATTCAAGTGACGCTCACTTCGGTCGCGATGGACCGGGTATGTTCAGTTCTGTATGCGTCATTCAATGATTGTTGTGACGCTGGGATCGGCGTGGGGGCTTGGAAACCTTGGTCTTTGTCTTCATGCTGAAAAAGAAGTGCCAGGCGCTCACGCTTTCAAAATCTTTGGCCTGTCATTCGCATTCTAGTCTGACCGGCATGTAATGAGACAAGTAGATCAAGGCATCTTAAGGGCTTTGCGGCAGGTTAGGCTTACGCCTGCCGTGCTCAAGGGCTCCAAATTATCGTCATAGCAGCACGCCTGACCTCAACAGCACGTCTTTCAGCCGCAGTTTAGCCGTTTGGGACAAGGCACCGCATAGCGCCGCCAGGGCGGCAAGTCTGCCTTTGCCGTTTCGCGCCGAAACGATCGCTCGTGCACTACGCCAGATGCGACGCCCTACCCTGACTAAACGCCGGTGAGGCTCGAGATTCACTATGCTCGCGGCCGCAGGAACACCCAATTGCGCCGCAGCGACACGCTTGCCGGGGGCATCGAGGACGCCGGCCGACGGACCGGCTAAGTCGCCTTCGTCATTGAGCGCGTTCCCCACCGCCTCGTAATCGATTTGTCCGTCGGCATCGGTCAAGCGATCCATCTCATCCTCCCAGCGCTGGCGCAGGTTTGCGCCGATGCGGGAAGGTTCCTGCCACTCCGCCAAGGCCGCGTTCAACCCCGCGCAGGTGCTCCGCCATGTTGAGCGGCTCCGAATGAGCGGCAGAGCCTTCCGCGCTAACGCGGATCGTGAGTTGTCGTCCATCTCGAGCGCGTGGCGCAGGGACGCTACGACGGCGCCGATGTCCGGTCGCCACGATCCGGCGGATCTTTCAGGGCCGGTTTGCCTTGCCGCGCTGCCGTAGACGAGCGCACCCGGGTAGGCTAGGTCGCGGCCGGACCCCGCGTCGGTGAAGATCGCCAACGTTCCGCAAGCCATGGCTGCAATCAGATCGGGGTCGGGATGCAAGCGCGTCGAGATCACGACGTCGACGCCACGATAGATGCGGGCCCATTCATGGTCTGTAAGCGGCGAAGTCACTTCGCGGAGCGAGATCCTGTCCTCCGGAAAATCGGCAATCGTTTGGTTTTGCCAGCGGCGAATGCCGGCCGGGGTGTGCTTGAGGCAGGTCGACACGTCCGATCCCATAACGATCAGGCGAGCATCTGGGTACCCCGCCCGAACGATACGCCAAGCCTCCAGTAAGCTGTCGAGCGCCGCTCCGCGGTCGTTTTGGCCGCACCACAATATAGTCTTTTCGTCGAAAGGCCGTGCTTGCGCCACCCAGGGGTGGAAGATGTCGGTTTCCACGCCGACAGGTGCGCGCCCAACGGCTTCGAAGCCCATGTCGCTGAGTCGTTGCTGACCCCATTCTGACGTCGCGACGAGGCCGCGATAACTCGAAAGCCGCCCCAGCGGCGGGCCTGATGCGGAGTCGTCCGTTCGGTTCATGAAAAGATAGTCGAGGGGCCGGGCGCCGGGAAGACCGCAAACCAAGCTGGGTCTTGTGCGGTCGAGGAGTCCGTAGCTCTGAAGGTAACGTGGCAGGTGGTGCCCGATCCCGCCCGTCGTTCCCGAGTTCCACTGCCCTACCAGCCGTCCAAATCCGTAGCCTAGGTGCTTGCTTGCGAAGATTTCGACGTTTTTCGCCATGTAAGCACGCTTGCGCCCTGACAGCCCCGCCGAGAAGGTCGAGCTTGTGTAGTGCTCAATCTGTGAATAGGGAAGGTATGCACAAGAATAGCCAGCTTGCCGCAGTCTGAAACAAAAATCGGCATCTTCGTAGTAGAAGCCAAAGTCGTTGTCGAGGAAGCCGATGTCATCGATCGCCGCCATGCGAATGGCCGCGCAAGTTAGCTCGCACAGATCTGCCTCGAGACGCCGCACATCGTCGGAGAGCGCCCGGATGTCGTGGGTAAAAAGCATCGTGTCGAGATGCCACTCGGCGCGGTAGGCCAGGAGGCGCTGGCCAGCCTTCTCATCAATGATGAGCTGGCTCGGCGCGACGATGCCAAGATGCGAATCGTCCAGCATCTCGGCCAGGAGTTCCGCACCAACATCGGTCAGAAAGGCGATGTCGTTGTTGGATATGAAGATGAAGTCGCAGCCCACTTCGCGCGCCATGCGCGCGCCGATATTGGCGGCCTCCGTATAACTGTGGGGATGGCCGAGTTGAACAAGGCGCACTCCTGCTGCGAGGCACACGGCTTCGGTGTCGTCGATGCTACCTTGGTCCAGCACCACAACCGTGTGAAGAGGCAGGCGAAGTGTCGGGAGCATTCGTCGCAGCAGAGATCCGCCATTGATCGACGGGATGACGAACAGCGAGCGCGCTAGCGCGGCCTCGACGGCAGGGCTGCGCCTCGCCACGTTTGTTGATGTCGAAGGCATGCCCCCGGCCAGGGGTAGGTGCGTGGCAGGGCTGTCTATCATGTCAGCGGCTCGCCTGAATATCGCGAATCTGGGCTAATCTTTCGGCAATGCGTTGCCCGGCGGCCTCGATCGACAGGTTAGTGTCAGCGGATAGTTTTGCGCGCCTGCCCAGAGCCTCGCGGAATGGCACGTCGTCATAGACTCTGCGCATGAGTTCTGCTGCATGCTGCACGCTCGGCTCGGCCCAGCGGGCACCTGGCACGTCCGTGTAGGGCGGAACGGTTCCGCGGATCGGCACAACTTCGCAGTCGACCAGCAGGCTGTTTTCGTCGTCCATGAAGTCGAGGTTGCCCGAATATCGTGTGGCCACCACGGGCTTGCCCAGCAGCATGGCCTCCGCCATTGTCAGGCCAAGACCTTCGCTGCGGTGCAGCGACACATAGGCGTCGCAACTATCCATGAGCGCAGTTACGTCGTCTTCATCGAGCACGCGGTCCAGGATATGGACGTTGGCGTTACCTGCGGCCTCGACCAGTTCTGCAATCTGAGCGTCGTGATTGCCGAACGAGGTCGTCTTCAGCACGAGGTCTACCGGCTCGTCGTCTCGGAAGGCGAGGCGGAAGCCTTTGATGAGACCGAGCGGGTTTTTGCGCTCCATTACGCTGCCCATGTGAAATGAAAACAGAAAGGCAAAACGCCCGTCTTCCCGCGCCGGCAGGCCAAAATGGCGGCGCGAGCGGGTGGTGAAGGATGGAATGCGGACGCCGGGGAATAGCGTGTAGACAGGCTTTTCGGACACCACCTTCAAGGCATCGGCAACGAAGCGCGTGGCAGTCCAAAGCTCGTCGACCTGCTGAGCGCTGTCGGCCCAGTACTTCGGTGCAGTGTCGAGTTCCCAGTACCAATAAGCCGCGCGATGTGTGCGGCGCTGCCGCTCGGCGACATCGGCCCTCGCATAGGCATTGTCGAAGAAGGGCTCGGGCTGAACGTGGATCACGGTCACGTCGTGGATCTCGCGTGCCGAGAAGTCGATGTGGTTTGGCTCGTCGATCACATGGGTGCGGAGATCACGTCGCGCCACGAGGATACCGGCAGTCTCCATTGCGTCTGACATCGACTCGACGGAGACCCGCAGGCCAGAGCGGTAGCAGAAATGCCCGATAACATTGACGCCGAAGCGCGCTAGGTTGTCCGCCGTGCTGTCGACGAGCCTATCCGCGCACCACTGGCGCTGCTCCGCCGGCAGCCCCCCGCCGGGGCCGGCGAGCCAGGACAATAGGGACCGGGCCGTAGCGGCGGAACGGAAGGCGTCGGGATAGGCGACCCGCCAATCCTGCCGGCCATCATAGGCAAGGCGCAGTTCGTCCGCCGCCGTCGCTTCGGAGCGCCAGCAGGCCGGATCGAGCCACCGGTGATCGGTCGAGAGTGCATAGCGTTCGACAAGCCAGGCGGCAAAACGATCCCGGCCGAAGACGGTCAGGCCATAGGGATGCGCGTTCTGCCACTCGGGCGTGAACGCATAGGTACGGACGAGTTC
>JAYVMK010000492.1:0-3759 GCA_043758995.1 Lichenibacterium sp.
GCCAGCTTCATCTATATTCCCAACACGCATTACGGCATCGTCGAGCGCCGCTGGAGCGCCCGACGCAGCCGCGAGACCTTCGCCCCCATGGCGCTCGACGGTAATGCGGGCTTCCTGCCCGAGGTCATTCGCGGCGGCTGGCACGCGCTGACGCCGTTCCAGTATCGGGTGCACAAGATGCCGCTGATCGGCGTCGACCAGATCGCCTATCTGGTGGCGCGCGTCGGCAGTCCGCTCGAGTCCGGGCAAGCGCTCGGCGAGTGGCCGCAGGGCGTCGCCGTCGACGACGCGGGCAGCTTCCTCCTGAACGGCGGCCAAGCCGGCCCGCAGCGCCGCGTCCTGCGCTCGGGCACCTATGCGATCAACACGGCCCTCTTCGCCGTGATCACCGAGGAAGCCATCCATCATCTCGACCCGGCCAAGACCGACGATGCCCAGTTCCAGGCCATGCTGCTCGATCGGGACGGCTTCCGGCCCGTCGTCATCAAGGACGACCGGATCGGCATCGTCACGGTCCAGGACGGGCCGGCGCTCCAGCATGGCGAGATCATCGCCCCGACGGTCGGCACCGATGCCGCGAACCCCGATCACTTCCACAATTCGTTCCAGGACATCGGCCGCTTCCTGGCGGCGGGCGGCCGGCGCGGACGGCAGGAGCAGGTGCTGGTGGAAGGCACCTATTTCCTGAACCGGCTCTTCGCCACCGTCGAGGTGACGGGCAAACGCCGCATCGAGATCGGTACGGTCGGTGTCATCAACTCTTTCGTGGGACGTGACTCGGAGGAGGCCATGACGGCCGAGAACGGTCGCGGCCGCACCGTTGAGGTCGGCAGCCGCGGCATCTGGCGCCGCCCGTTGGAGCCCGGCAAATACGCCATCAACCCCTATGCGGCCGAGGTGGTCGACGTGCCCACGACCAACTTTCAGCTGCGCTGGATCGCCGGCGTGGTGAGCGCCGCCGCCATCCCGAATGGCCGCAGCTACGACGACGACCTGCGCGAGATCCCCGTCATCACCCGCGACGCTTTCGAGATCCTGGTGCCGCTGTCGATCGTGGCCCATATCGCGCCCGTCAACGCGCCGCATGTGATCCAGCGGTTCAGCCAGATCGAACGACTGGTCAGCCAGACGCTCGACCCCTTCGTGTCCTCCTACTTCAAGGACACGGCGCAGCGGAACACGCTGCTCGACTTCATCGAGCGCCGCGTCGACATCGGCAAGGAGGCCCTGGCGGCCATGAAGGCGCGATTGAGCGAACACCGGATCGAGATCGAAGAGGTGATGATCGGTACGCCGAAGCCGGCTCCGGGCGACACCCGTATGGAGGCGATGCTGGAACAGCTGCGCGCCCGCCAGCTGGCGCGCGAGGAGCAGAAGACCTTCGCCGACCAGCAGGAGGCCGCGACGAAGCGCAAGGCGCTGAACGAGCAGATCGCGCTCGCCGAACAGCAGGCCGGCATCACGCGCTCCGAACTGTCGATCCGCATCGCCGAGAACGAGGGCGCGGCCGAAACCGCCCGCAAACGCAAGGCCGCGGACGGCATTCGGGTCATGGCGGAAGCCGAGGGTTCGGCCGAGACCGCGCGCAAGACGCGGGCCGCCGAGGGTATCCGCGTCATGGCGGAGGCCGAAGCCTATGCCGCCAAGGCGCGCGCCGAATCGTTCGGGGGAACCGAGAATCTCATGCGCCAGGCCATGATCGACGCCCTGGTCGACATCGCCCGGGACAGCAAGATGCCGCTCGTTCCTTCAGTGGTCCTGAATGGCGGAGCGGGGAGCGAGGCTGGCGCATTGGCGGGCCTGCCGGGTCTGTTGCTCGCCCTGGTCGGCCGGGATCTCGCTGGCCAGAAGGGTCAGGAGCCCGAGCGCTGATCGGGTGGCCGTTGGCTTGAAGCAGTCCGGACAAGCGCTTGGGCCGGACTGCTTCCTTGGCCTGGCCCCATGCCCCGCTCAAGGGAATGAGAACAGGACGGGGTTCGACGACTCCGGTGGGAGGCCGGCTCAGGCCGCGACGGGCTCGGTCATGACGGTAACCAGGACGGCCGGGCGGCCACGGTGATCGAGGCCGATGGTGCGGCCCGTCACCGACAGGGGCCGCCCGTCCCGTGTGCGGTGGGTCCAGCCCCGCGCCGAACCGGCCTCCTGGCCGACCGGCCCGATGCCATCGAGATCGAGACGCAGGAAAGCATCCCGGTCCCAGCCATAAAGCTCCAGGGCGGCGGCATTGACCGCCAGGATGGCCCGACTGTCCCGGTCGAAGACGAACATCGGAAAGGGGCAGCGCTCGAAAAGGAGCTGCATGTCGCCCGAGCCTCCGAACGCGTCTCGCGCCTCGACGCGAGCCAGGAGGCTGCGGCCATGCGGCCCGCGGCGTTCCTCGACGGTGAGCCAGGTCTCGTCGGCCAGGGCGGCGCGATAGACGCCGACGGGCGGGAGGTCGCGCGCCAGATGGAGGGCGATCCAGCTCGCCTCGCAGCCCTTTGCATCGGGCGACAGGGTTCGCGGAGCGGGTCGCGGCGTCTGCGCGGTGCCCAGGAGCGCATCGAATCGCGCGTTGCGCAGCAGGCATCGCCCTTCACTATCGAACAGCGCGAAGGCGTCCGGATCCGCATCGGCGATCTCGTGCAATCGCGCGGCGCTGCCCGAAGCCGTCTCGGCCGAGGCCGACGCAACCGACACGCCGAGCGCCGGGGCCACGAGGTCTCCGAATTCCGCGAGCAGCCGACGCTGAAGCTTCGTCAGCAGGGTGCGGCGGCTTCCATCCAGGAGGCAGATGGCGCCAAGGCAGCGGCCCGAGGCCGAGAGGATCGGCGTGGCGGCACGAAAACCGCGGCCCGGAGCGAGTTCTTCCATGACGCCGGCGCGGCGGTCGCCTTCGCCGGACGGGGAGGTCGCCAGGATCTCGAAGAGACGGCGGGCCGCATCGACAGCCTCGTCCGCGCTCGACTCCGTCCCATTGCAGACCGCCTCGACCTTCAGCCCGTCGGCTCCGGCCAGGACGAGGGCCGCCACGGCCGCACCGAAGAGATCCGTCGCGAGGTGCAGGACTCGCTCCACCTCCGACATCCGCACCGCAGCCGCCGACCGCTCCGTGGTCTTGACGGGGTCCGGGCGGCGCGCGGCCGGCGGTGTCATCCGGTCGCGAAGGCTATGGAGCGTTGCAGTGGCCATCGAGGATTTCCGGTACGCTGATACTGCCGGAAACCATAAGGCGGGATCGTTACCCGGCCGTTGCCGAAGGGTAAGCGACCTCTGAACTGCCGCTCAGTGGAGCCGAGGGGTCTTCAGGAACTGGCGGCGGTCAGCGGCGGTGATCCGGAGATCGAAGACGTCGCCCTCGCGCTCCAGCGTCAGCGGCACCTCGACGCCGGGACCGCCCAGAGCCCACATGGAGCGATAGAAATCGGCGAGATTGGCGATGTCCATCCCGGCGGCCGCCTTGACGATATCGCCCTTGCGCAGGCCGGCCCGGTCGGCAGGACCCTTATCGGCGACCCCGACGATGACGACGTTCTTCTCGATCTCATGGGCATAGACGCCCAGCCACGGTCGTGCCATTCGACCGGTCTTGCCGGCGAGGAGCTCGTCGTGGATGGGCACCAGCAACTCGCTCGGCACCACCATGTTGAGCGCCTTGAGGCGTCCGCCGTTGACCTGATGCTGAAGCTGAAGCGAGCCGATGCCAAGCAACTCGCCGGAGCTGCCGATCAAAGCCGCCCCGCCCCAATTCGGGTGGCCGGGCGCCGTGAAGATCGCCTC
>JAYVMK010000493.1:0-3516 GCA_043758995.1 Lichenibacterium sp.
CTCTGGCCGGTCAGCGTGCCCCAACCCTCCTGTTCGCCCTCCATCCGACCAAGCGCGCTGTTGGTCCACAGGACGCCCTGGACGGCCGCGACAGCGGCACGAAAGCGGGCCTCGGAGGCGCGAAGCCCGGCCTCGACGGTGCGGCGCTCCCGGTTCTCCTCGGCGAGCGAAGTGAACAGCCGGGCATTGTCGATCGCCACCGCGATCTGCGCCGCAAAGCCGACGATGAAGCGCTCTTCGCGGGCACTGAAACGGCCGGGCTCCGGATGACCGAACAGCAGGGCCCCGGTCACGCCGGCGGTGCGCGATACGACCGCCACCGCCATGTAGCTGCGCACGGGCAGATGCCCGGCCGGCATGCCGCCCATGGATCCGTAGCGCGGGTCGGCCAAGACATCGTCCGAGCGGATCACCGCTTCGGCTGCGAAGGTCGGTTTGAACAGAGCCGTCGGGCGCGGAAGGCCGAACCGCGTGAAGGCAGTCAGCGGCGCGCCCGTCAGGCTCGCGAGCTTCCAGACGTCTGGCTCGCCGGCCGGCGTCAGCACACGCTCGAAGAACGATCCGTACGCGGCACCCGTGAGCCGCGTCGCCGTGTCGATGATGGATTGCGTGAGCTTATCGAAATCGAGTTCGGCGGCCAGCGTGATGTTGAGCTGGTTCAATTGCTCGACTTCGGCGACGGAAGCGTTCTGCTCGTCGGTCTCGGGGCGCGGCTGGTCGGGGTCTGACACGCGGTCTCCTGGGCCGATCTACCGTCGTCCGATCATTGTTCCGACACTACGCGCACATCGGCAAGATCATGTCCCAGCTTCGCTCGCTTGGCTTCGAGGTATGTGGCGTTGTGCGGGTTGGGCCCGATGCGCAGCGAGCGACGCTCCGCCACCCCGATGCCGTAGCGCTCGAGAGCGGTCCGCTTGCGCGGATTATTGGACAGGAGCCGCAGGCGCGATATTCCAAGAAGCCCGAGGATCTGCACCGCCACGCCATAGTCGCGCATGTCGGCTGGAAAGCCGAGTTCCACATTGGCCTCGACCGTATCGAGGCCCCGCTCCTGAAGCGCATAGGCGCGGATCTTGTTGGCGAGGCCGATGCCGCGCCCCTCCTGGCCGCGCAGATAGACGACGACACCGCCCTGCGGATCGTCGCCGATCTGCTTCAGGGCGCGGCGGAGCTGATCGCCGCAGTCGCAACGCAGCGAGCCCAGTGCATCGCCGGTGAGGCATTCGGAGTGGACGCGAACGAGAGGTTCGGGACCCAACGGGCCCGTTCCGCCTGGACGACGCACCAGCGCCAGATGCTCGGTGCCGTCGAGCAGACCTCGGAAGGCGTGAACCTGCAACGGCTCGTCCGAATAGATGGAGGGAAGTTGCGCGGCTGCGACTTCCTCGACGATCGTCTCATTGGCCAAGCGATGGGTGACGATATCCTGGATGCTCACCGACAGCAGGCCGAGTTCTGCCGCGAAGCCCGCCATGTCCGCGCTCGAGGCGAGAACGCCGCCAGGCAACGCGGCGGCACGCAACAGTGCAGGCCCTTGACGCCCAGCCGCCGCGGCCAGGTCCTGGGCCGCCTCGTTGGCGCCGGGGCTGACGAGCACACCGCCCAGCCGGGCGGTGGCGTGCGCGATATCGAGCCGCCGCGGCAGGTGATCCGGCGAAACCTCAGGTCCGGCCAGCATCGTCAGGGGACCGCGGCCATGGCGGGTGACGATGTCGAGATCCGCCCCATCGGCGGCAACCAGGAAGGCCGTGCCCTCGCGCGTCTCGTCGGTCAGCAGGATCGTCCCACCGGCCCGCAGCCGCTCCACCGCTCCGTCCAACCCCGACATCCGTTCTCCCGTCATCGAACCTGCACCAGCGCTTCGTTGGTCGAAGCCAAGGTCACGGTCGCTCCCTCCCGCCGCCGGGTCTCGACCCGATCCGGCGCATCTCCCGCGCCCTTGCGGATCACGATCCATTCGTCCCAAAGCCCCGCCGCGTCGAGGCTCGCCAGCACGGCCGGTCCCGCCTCCACCAGCACTTCGAGTGCGCCGGCTTCGCCAAGCCGATCCAGCGCCGCTCCGATATCATCGCTGACGAAAGCCTCAAGGTTACGCTCCCGCGCAGCGGCGAGATATCGCGCCGGGACGCGGCGGCGGCGATCCAGGATGGCGAGCTGGCGACGACGCTCCGGGTGGTCGGGAACGCGGCGCACGTCGAAACCGGGATTGTCGGCCAGGACCGTGCCGGATCCCGTCAGGATCGCATCGGCGCGCCGCCGCAGCGCATGGGCAAACCGCAATGCGGCCTCCGACGTGAAGGTCGTCTCGCCCAGGGGTGGGATCATGGAGCCGGCCGGATCCAGGGCCTGTTTGACGGTCACCCAGGGACGACCCGTCGTGGCGCGCTTCGTGAAGGGCATGATGAGGTCGCGGCACGCAGCCGCGAGATCGGAGAGTTCGGATGATTCGTCGGCGAGACGGATCTCCAGACCGGCGGCGGCGAGCCGTCCGGCACCTCCGCCGGCCACCGACGGATTCGGATCACGAGCCCCGATCACGACCCTGCGCGCCGCTGTAGCCAGGATAGCCTCGGTGCAGGGCGGGGTGCGCCCATGGTGATTGCAGGGTTCCAGCGTCACCAGCACCGTGTGAATGCGGTCCGCGACGCCGGCCGTCCGTGCCGCCGCGATGGCGCCAGCCTCCGCGTGAGCGGTGCCGGCCTTTCGGTGCGCGGCGACGGCCAGAACGCGGGCTTCTCGATCCAGGAGAACGCAACCCACCGGAGGGTTCGGTGCCGTGGCACCCCGAAACCGGGCTGCCGCATCCACCGCCAACTGCAGGGCAGCGGCGAAGTCTTGGGGCCCGTCGGGGAGAGACGGCAGAACAGGATCCGGAAGGAACACGGACGGGCACCCGCGAGACGCAATGAACGAGAGACCGCAGGATCGGTCCGCTTCAAATGCGAGGTAATGCGCGGCCGGCTCTCCCGCAAGCCGAAGGGCGGCCGGGAGCCTGTCCCGGAACTTTCAGGGCGCACCCGCCGTAAACTTCGGCATCCGGGCGTTCCAACGAGGACTTCACGCCGCCAACGGCGATCGACGTCCGACCCTGGCCGCGCGGGGGATTGCATCGATCAAGGGAGGGCGACGTCATGGTGCTGCGCGTGTCGGGCAAGAACCTGGACATCGGCGAGGCGCTTCAGCTCCACGCGCGGGAACGCGTCGGAGCCGCCCTGGCGAAATATTTCGATCGCGATCCGACGGGCCATGTGACGTTGCAGCCTGACGGCTCCGCCTTTTCTGCCGATCTCGTTCTGCATCTTCCCGCCGGCATCACGCTTCAGTCGGAGGGTCGTGCTCACGAGCCCTATGCGGCGGTCAACCAGGCCGTGGAGCGCCTGGAAAACCGGCTGCGCCGCCACAAAAGTCGCATCAAGGACCGGCATGCCGCCGACAAGGCGCGGCTCGCCGGAGACGCCAGAACTCCGGCTGGCACGGCTTCCACCGACGAAGTCGTGTCCTATCGAACCCTTGAGG
>JAYVMK010000494.1:0-3489 GCA_043758995.1 Lichenibacterium sp.
GCCGGAAATCGATGCGCCAGCATGGGCGGGATACGGCCGATGGAGCCGACCTTGCCCTCCACGTTGACGAGGGAAAAGCTCCCCTCGGTGGCGGCGTAGAACTCCAGGATCTCGGGAATGGCGAACCTGTCCTTGAACACCTGCCAGATGTCGGGCCTGAGCCCATTGCCGAGACAGAGCCGCAGGCGGTGAGGCGGCGGCGGTCCACCCTCGGGCGCGGCGGAGACGAGGTAGCGGCAGAGCTCACCGATATATTGGAACAGCGTGCAGTCCCAGCGCGCCACCTCGTCCCAGAACCGCGTCGCCGAGAAGCGGTCCGCGATCACCACCGAGCCGCCCGCCGAGAGCACGCAGCCCGGAGCCACGACGCCCCCGACGCTGTGGAAGAGCGGCAGGCAATCGTACATGCGGTCATCGGGCGTCAGCGAGGCTAGACCAGCGAACCAGCGGCTCCAGGTCATGATGCGCCGGTGGCTGACATTGGCGGCCTTGGGCAGGCCGGTCGTGCCGGAGGTGTAGATGCAGAGCGCCCGATCCGACAAGGCGACGGGCCGGCGTTCCGCGTCCGAGAGCGGCGCTCCCGAAAAGGCCTCGAGGATTTGGTCGAGTTCTCCTGCGTGGCAGAACCAGGTTCGGGGCTCCACGACGAGGTGGGGCAGGGCCGCGGCCAGGGCGGCGGCGCAGTCCTCGGCCACGATGAGGTGGGCCGGCTCGCCGACCGAGATGCAATGCGCGAGCGCTGACCCGGCGAGGTTGACGTTCAGCAGGGCCACCGTCAGCCCGATGCGCGTCAGCCCCGTCCAGGCCGCGATGTAATCCGGCCGGTTCGGCATGAGCAGGCCGACGACGCTGCCCTGCGGCAGGTCGAGCGACAGACCCCATCGGCTGTAGCGATTCGATCGTGCCGCATATTCGGCGAAGGACAGGTTCTCCTTGTCCGACAGAAGCGCAGGCCGGTCTCCCTGGGTCGAGGCAAGCTCATCGATGCGATCCGCGAAGGTGCGACCCTCGGCTTCGAGATGGGCCGTCAGCTCGAGCGCGCGCAGCCAACGCCTGTTGGGTGATGGCGAGGGGGAAGACACCTGCGGCATGACTCATGGCTCCAGCATCTCCGTCGCCCGCGAGGGCAGGGTGAGAGGCGCGTCGAGGAGGCTCCCGACGTGTCAGTCGGTGTGCCGAATAGTAAGCCGTGCTTTCTTGCTCGCCGCTAAACACCACAAGATGGCCAGCCTATTAACGTTATTGATTGCATTCGTTGTCGCCTCGTAAAGCATCGTGATCAGCTTTTGGCAGAGGACTTGCTCCCGATCGATCTGGTGACGCTGTCTTCACCGCCGTGAAAGATGATCTGTTCCAATCGAGACAGATCGTGGCGGCCGCGACGGCGATATGCAGCGAAACGGGACGAGGATTGTACCGATGCGGAACGAGACCATCGCGCTTCACGCCGGCTTCACCGAGGATCCCGCCACGCACGCGGTCGCGGTGCCGATCTATCAGTCGGTCGCCTTCGCCTTCGACAGTGCCGATCATGGTGCGGCGCTGTTCAACCTCGAGCAGGAGGGCTTCCGCTACAGCCGCATCTCCAATCCGACCGTGGCGGTGCTGGAGGAGCGCGTCGCCGCGCTGGAAGGCGGGGCGGCGGCCGTGGCGGTCTCGACCGGGCAGACCGCAACTTATTACGCGCTGGCCAACCTCGCCGACTGCGGCGGCAACATCGTCACGGTGCCCCAGCTCTACGGGACGACACACACATTGCTCGCCCATACGCTGCCGCGCCAGGGCATCACGGGCCGGTTCGCGGCCTCGGATTCCGCCGCGGACATCGAACGCGCCATCGACGAGAACACGCGGGCCGTCTTCTGCGAAAGCGTCGGCAATCCCGCCGGGAACATCGTCGACCTCGCTGCCATCGCCGAGGTGGCGCATCGCCATGGCGTGCCGCTGGTCGTCGACAATACTGTCGCGACGCCGATCCTTCTGCGCCCGATCGAGCATGGCGCCGACATCGTCGTCGAGTCGCTCACGAAATTCATGGGCGGGCACGGGACGACGCTCGGCGGCGCCGTCGTCGACGGCGGCAACTTCGACTGGTCGCGCCACGCGACGCGCTTCCCCATGTTCACCCAGCCGGACGCGTCCTACCACGGCATGGTCTACGCCGAGCGCTTCGGCCGGACGGCTTACTCGGCGCGGCTGCGAAGCGTCTATCAGCGCACGACGGGGGCCGTGCTGCCCGCCATGAGCGCCTTCATGCTATTGCAAGGCATCGAGACGGTGGCGCTCCGGGTCGAGCGGCATGTCGACAATGCCCGTCGTGTGGCGGACTTCCTGGCTGCCGACCCGCGCGTCGCCTGGGTCAACTACGCGGGATTTGCATCCTCTCCCTATTACGAGTTGGCGCAGCGCTACCTCGGCGGCCGGGTGCCGTCGCTGCTCACCTTCGGGGCGTGCGGCGGCTTCGCGGGCGGCATGGCGTTCTACGACGCGCTGAAGCTCGTGAAGCGCCTCGTCAACATCGGCGACGTGAAGTCGCTCGCCTGCCACCCGGCCTCGACCACACATCGCCAGATGTCGCCCACCGAGCAGATCGGGGCCGGCGTACGGCCGGAGACGATCAGGCTCAGCATCGGCATCGAACATATCGACGACATCCTGGCCGACCTCGATCAGGCGCTCGACACAGCGATGCGCGTCGCGCCGGATCATGCCCTGGCCGCCGAGTGAGCCGGCCGTCGCGCGAACGGGGAGGCCCATCATGCCCCTGATGGTCGAAGGCGTAGGGCCCGTGCCGTCGGCAACGACGCTCGGCGACCGCCCCGGTTCGCCCCGCTCCGGGTCCGGCAAGGGCCGGCTCGACATCGGTCTCGTCAACAACATGGGCGACGGCGCCCTCAAGGCGACCGAACGACAGTTCGCGCGATTGCTGGCCGCCGCCTCGGGCAGCACGGATGTGAGATTGCATCTCTTCTCCATCGGCGACGTGCCGCGCGGCGCGGCGGCCCGCTCCTACATGGCAGGCCGCTACGGCAGCCTCGCCGCCCTTGAAGCGACGAAGCTCGACGGGCTCATCGTCACCGGCGCCGAGCCCGTGGCGGCGTGTCTGACCGACGAACCCTATTGGGGAGCCTTGACGCGAGTCGTCGACTGGGCCGAGCACAACACCGCCTCCACGATCTTCTCCTGTCTTGCCGCGCATGCCGCCGTCCTGCATCTCGACGGCGTCGCGCGTCGCCGACTGCCGCAGAAACGGTCGGGGCTCTACGAGTGCGTCAAGGTCTCGTCGGACGGGCTGCTCGACGGAGCACCGTCCGGTCTGCGCGTGCCCCATTCGCGCTGGAACGATCTCGCCGAAGGCGACCTTCGCTCGCACGGATACCGGATCGGATCCCGCTCGCTCGAAGCCGGCATCGACATGTTCACGAAGCAATGGGGAAGCCTCTTCGTCTTCCTGCAGGGCCATCCGGAATACGATGGCGAAACGCTCTT
>JAYVMK010000495.1:0-6793 GCA_043758995.1 Lichenibacterium sp.
GTTCACGCTGGGCGCTCTGATGGTCTATCGGCTCGGGACCTATATCCCGTTGCCCGGCATCGATCCCGCCGCTTTCGAGGCCAATTTCACCGGCCAGAAGCAGGGCGTGCTCGAGCTCTTCAACATGTTCTCGGGCGGCGCCGTGCAGCGCATGGCGATTTTCGCCCTGAACATCATGCCTTACATCTCGGCCTCCATCATCATCCAGCTCATGACCTCCGTCGTGCCGTCGCTGGAGACGCTGAAGAAGGAAGGCGAGTCCGGCCGCAAGGTCATCAATCAGTACACTCGCTATCTCACCGTCATCCTGGCGCTGTTCCAGGCCTACGGCATTTCGGCGGGGCTCGAAGGTCAGGCCGGAGTCGTCACGGATCCCGGTCTCTTCTTCCGTGTCTCGACCGTCATCACGCTGATGGGCGGTACGATGTTCCTGATGTGGCTCGGCGAGCAGATCACGTCGCGCGGCATCGGCAACGGTTCGTCGCTGATCATTTTCGCCGGCATCATCGCGGCCTTCCCGGCCGCCATAGGCCATACGCTCGAACTCGGGCGCCAGGGGGCGATCTCGACGGTCTTCATCCTGGCCGTCGTCGTCGTGGCCATCGCCACCATCGCCTTCATCGTCTTCATGGAGCGGGCGCAGCGGCGCGTGTTGATCACCTATCCCAAGCGCCAGGTCGGCAACCGGATGTTCGAGGGTCAAACCTCGTTCCTGCCGCTAAAGCTCAATACCTCGGGCGTCATCCCGCCGATCTTCGCGTCGTCGCTGCTGCTGCTTCCGACGACCGTCGCCAATTTCACCCAGATGAACGGCAACGCTGGGGGATGGCTCGGCACGGTGACGAGCTTCCTTGGCCACGGGCGCCCTGCCTACATCGTTCTCTATCTCTTCCTGATCGTGTTCTTCGCCTTCTTCTACACGGCGGTGGTGTTCAACCCGGTCGAGACGGCGGACAACCTGCGCAAGCACGGCGGCTTCGTACCGGGTGTGAGGCCCGGTGAGCGGACGGCGCAGTTCATCGACACCATCCTGACCCGCATCACGGTGCTGGGCGCGGGCTACTTGGCGATTATTTGCCTTCTCCCGGAGCTTCTGATCTCCTACGCGGCGCTGCCGTTCTACTTCGGTGGAACGTCGCTGCTGATCGTCGTGAGTGTCACCATGGATACGGTGGCGCAGGTGCACGGCCATCTTCAGGCGCAACAATATGAGAGCCTGATCAAGAAATCGCGGCTCAGAGGGAAGAAGCGATGAGGATTGTATTTCTGGGCCCACCCGGCGCCGGAAAGGGAACGCAGGCGACGCGGCTGATGCAGCGTCACGGAATACCGCAACTCTCTACCGGCGACATGCTGCGCGCCGCCGTCAAGGCCGGCACGCCGGTTGGTCTCAAGGCCAAGGCCGTGATGGATTCCGGTGGTCTCGTCTCGGACGCGGTGGTGGTCGGAATCGTGGCCGAGCGTTTCATGGAGCCCGACGCATCGCGGGGCTTCATCCTCGACGGTTTCCCGCGCACGGTGGCCCAAGCCGAGGCGTTGGATCTGGCCCTGGAGCATCGCGGCCTGAAGCTCGATGCCGTCCTTGAACTCGAAGTCGATCCTGCCGTGCTGGTGGCGCGAATCGAGAAACGCGCCGCCGAGACGATCGCGGCCGGTGGCACGGTTCGCCCCGACGATTCCCCCGAGGTACTGGCGAAGCGCCTCGACGTCTACCGGGAGCAGACGGCCCCCGTGTCGGCCTATTATGCCGAGACCGGTCGTTTGAAGCGCGTCGACGGCATGGCGCCTATCGACGCCGTGGCTCAAGCCATCGATGACGCCGTCGGCGTGACCGAGCCGGTGCCGGCCCGGTAAAGCGAAAGCTTTCCCTTTTCTCCGCATGGGGGCTGGGGGCGCAGACATCGTCAACCCATCCTTGACGATCCATCGGGAAGCCGCTATGGCGACCTTGCGAGCCTTCGACATCGCGGCGCCGGGTTGTCCCACGCGGGGACCCGGCTTTTCATCGTTGGCTTCAATCCAGGAACAGCGTCATTCGGCACGGCGGTGCCCGGCGCATGGAGAATACACGTGGCCCGTATCGCTGGCGTCAATATCCCGACCAACAAGCGCGTGGTGATCGCGCTTCAGTACATTCACGGTATCGGTGGGCAGAAGGCCCAGGAGATCTGCGAGAAGGTCAACATTCCGGCCGAGCGTCGTGTTGCTCAGCTGTCGGATGCTGAAGTCCTGCAGATCCGCGAGACGATCGATCGTGACTATCTCGTGGAAGGCGATCTGCGCCGCGAGAACTCGATTAACATCAAGCGTCTGATGGACCTCGGCTGTTACCGCGGCTTGCGTCATCGTCGTCAGCTGCCCGTCCGCGGCCAGCGCACGCATACCAACGCCCGGACCCGTAAGGGCAAGGCGAAGCCGATCGCCGGCAAGAAGAAGTGATCTGCTAAGAGCGGGTCGTCCTCGGGCTCGACCTGAGGATCAAGACAGATTTCCCGAGCGCCTGGCATCACGGGCGCGCTTGAAGGACCAGGACTGGATATAATGGCAAAAGAGGCAAATCGCGTCCGTCGTCGTGAACGGAAGAACATCGCGTCGGGCGTGGCCCACGTGAACTCGACGTTCAACAACACGATGATCACCATCACGGACGCGCAGGGCAACACTATCTCATGGTCGTCCGCCGGCACCATGGGATTCAAGGGCTCGCGCAAGTCGACCCCCTACGCGGCTCAGATGGCCGCCGAGGATGCCGCCCGCAAGGCGCAGGAGCATGGCATGCGCCTGCTCGAAGTCGAAGTGTCGGGCCCGGGTTCGGGGCGTGAGTCGGCGCTTCGCGCCATTCAGGCCGCGGGCTTCACCGTGACCTCGATCCGTGACGTGACGCCGATCCCACACAACGGCTGCCGCCCGCGCAAGCGTCGGCGCGTCTGATCCGTCGACCCATCGGCGAGGGGCGGCATCGTTTCGATGCTGCCCTTTGCTGCGTTCTCCCCGTCACGATCGACGGGTTCCACCGACACCTCGGGCGCCTTCGCCGAGGGGATGCCGACCGGCCTCCCGCTCCGCCAAGGTGCCCCTCTTTAGCCGTCTCGCGCCGCTCTTCTCGGCCGACGACAGGCTCGGAAACCCAGCCATGACCGCAGTGATTTCGAAGAACTGGCAGGACCTCATCAAGCCCAACAAGCTCGAGGTGCAGATCGGCGATGACCCGAAGCGCGTCGCCGTCGTCGTGGCGGAACCGCTCGAGCGCGGGTTCGGCCTGACGATGGGCAATGCCCTGCGTCGCATCCTGCTCTCGTCGCTCCAGGGCGCGGCCGTGACCGCTGTCCAGATCGACGGCGTGCTGCACGAGTTCTCCTCCATCCCGGGTGTCCGCGAGGACATCACCGACATCGTCCTCAACATCAAGGACATCTCGATCAAGATGGTGGGCGAAGGCCCGAAGCGGATGGTCCTGAAGAAGTCCGGCCCGGGCGTCGTCAAGGCGGGCGATATCCAGGTCGTCAACGACGTCACCGTGCTGAACCCTGAGCTGATCATTTGCACCCTCGACGAGGGCGCCGAGATCCGCATGGAATTCACCGTCAACACCGGCAAGGGCTACGTCCCGGCGGATCGCAACCGCAACGAGGACGCCCCGATCGGCCTCATCCCGGTCGACAGCCTCTATTCGCCGGTGCGCAAGGTCTCCTACCGCGTCGAGAACACTCGCGCTGGACAGATCCTCGACTATGACAAGCTGACCATGACGGTCGAGACCAACGGCGGCATCAGCCCCGAGGACGCGATCGCCTACTCGGCCCGGATCCTCCAGGATCAGCTGAACGTCTTCGTCAACTTCGAGGAGCCCCGTCGCGAGGAGGTTTCGGCCTCCATCCCGGAACTCGCCTTCAACCCGGCCCTGCTGAAGAAGGTCGACGAGCTCGAGCTGTCGGTCCGCTCGGCCAACTGCTTGAAGAACGACAACATCGTCTACATCGGCGACCTGATCCAGAAGTCCGAAGCCGAAATGCTTCGGACCCCGAACTTCGGCCGCAAGTCGCTGAACGAGATCAAGGAAGTGCTCGCCCAGATGGGTCTCCATCTCGGCATGGAGATCTCGGGTTGGCCGCCGGAGAACATCGACGAACTCGCCAAGCGGTTCGAAGAGCACTACTGAGCTTCAAGGCGGGCCAGAAGGCCCACCCTACAAGGTCCGGGCCCATAAAGCCCGGTTCAAAAGAGCGGCCGTTCCTTGGCACGGCGGTCGCATAACAATCACAGGAGCCCCTCATGTATCACGGTCACAAGAAGCGCCGCTTCGGCCGCACTGCCGAGCACCGCAAAGCCATGTTTTCCAACATGTGCGCGAACCTCATCCACCACGAGCAGATCGTCACCACGCTGCCCAAGGCCAAGGACCTGCGTCCCGTCGTCGAGAAGCTCGTGACCCTCGGCAAGCGTGGCGATCTGCATGCCCGTCGCATGGCGATGGCGGAGATCCGTCAGGCGGCCGTCGTGAAGAAGCTCTTCGACATCATCGGCCCGCGCTACAAGGACCGTCAGGGTGGGTACACCCGCGTTCTCAAGGCCGGCTTCCGCTTCGGCGACAATGCCCCGCTGGCCGTGATCGAGTTCGTCGACCGTGATGTCGACGCCAAGGGCTCCTCGCTCGGCAAGTACACCGCCTCGCCCGAGACCGACGCGGCCTGAGCCAACTCCATCTGTCTGAAGAAGGGCAGGGGCTCACGCCGCCGGCCCTTTTTGCATGGCGAAGACCGGTATGCTGCCCCTGGTCTGGCATGCGCGTTGAAGCCTGCAACGGCGACCTGCGGTGAGGCCCGATACTTCCCCACCTCCCTTATGGCTGTGGGATGCGACGCACGACCCCGGCCTTGCGGCACCTGCGCAAAAAGGACATCTTCGATTGCCACCGTGCCTTGGCCGGCGTGCGTCCCTGCACCCTAACGCGGGGCACAGTCCCCCAACTCGACAAGGTTCCCGTGCCCGACAACCTGATTCCGCGTCGCGCCGCCGCCACCCTCGCGGCCTTTCTGCTCGCCGGCACGGCCTTAGCCTTCTCCGCAGAGGCTCGCGAAGCGATCGCCTTGCCGCCGCCGCCCGACGTCAGCGGCAGTGTCACCGGTAATTACCTGTCGGCTCTGGTGGCGGGAGCCGACCGGGACACGCTGGCGGCCTCGGCCTACTTCAAGGAAGTGCTGCGCTCCGATCCACGGAACCCTGAACTGATCGAGCGCACCTTCGTGGCGGCGCTGTCGAACGGCGACATCGACGACGCGCTCGTTTTCGGCCGCCGTCTCGTCAAATCCGATCCGAAGAACGGCCTCGCCCATATGGTGCTCGGCATCGGCCAGATGCGGGACGGCCATTGGGTCGCGGCGCGCCGCGAATTCGCGTCGGGCAGCGCCGGGCGTGAGCACGACATTACGGCGACCCTGCTGACCGCCTGGACCTTTGCGGGCCAGGGCGACGAGACCAGGGCCCTCGCCACGATCGACGCCTTGAAGGACACCGGCTTCGCGGTATTCCGCGACTATCATGCGGCGTTGATCGCCGACATGGCCAACGACCTGCCGGAAGCCACCAAGCGCTTTAAGACCGCCTACGCGGAGGACCATACGATCCTCCGCCTGGTCGACGCCTACGCGCGGTTCGAGGCGCGGCATGGCGCCAAGGACGAAGCGCAGCGCGCGCTCGGTGCTTTCGGTTCGGTGTTGCCGCACCATCCGCAGATCGATGCCCTCTCGGCCGACATCACCGCCAACAAGCCCGTCCTGCCGCTGATCAGGACCGCGCAGGAGGGCGCCGCCGAGGTGCTTTATGGCCTTGGTGCCGCGGGTGGTCGCCAGGGCGACGAACTCGCCGCCATGATCTATCTGCGGCTTTCGCTCTATCTGGCGCCGAACAATAGCCTCGCCAACATTACCCTCGCGGATCTGTTCGGGCGGCTGAAGCAGAACGAGCAGGCCATCGCGGTCTACAACAAGGTTCCGGAAGGAAGTGCGTTGCGCGACAATGCCGATGTGCAGACAGGCCTGACCCTCGACGTGATGGGCAAGCCTGATGATGCCGTCCGCTTCCTGAAAGACATCGTCGCCAAGCATCCGAAGGATATCGACGCGCTGACCACGCTCGGCAACGTCCAGCGCGAGCAGAAGCAATATGGCGCGGCGGCCGCCACCTATTCGCAGGCGCTCGACGCTCTGCCGGCCGACGACAAGGCGGCTTGGACGCTGTTCTACTTCCGCGGTATTTCGTACGAGCGCGACAAGGATTGGGCCAAGGCCGAGGTCGACTTCAAGGCCGCCTTGCGCCTCAACCCCGACCAGCCTGTCGTCCTCAACTACCTCGGCTATTCGTGGGTCGATCGTGGCCTGCACCTCGACGAGGCGCTCGGCATGCTGCGCAAGGCGGTCGCGCTGCGCCCGGAGGATGGGTTCATCGTCGACAGCCTTGGCTGGGCCGATTACCGGCTCAGCGACTATCAAGGCGCCGTCAAGGAACTCGAGCGGGCCATCAATCTGAAGCCCGGCGACCCGACCATCAACGACCATCTCGGGGACGCCTATTGGCGCACGGGGCATAAGCTCGAAGCGCAGTTCCAGTGGAACCATGCCCGCGATCTCAAGCCCGAGCCGGAGGATCTCCCGCCGATCCTCGATAAGATCGCGCATGGCCTGCCTGACGTGAAACCCACCACCTCCGCCGACAGCAAGCCCGCCGATGCGGGTACACCGCCGCCGGCTATGGAACCGGCGCCGACCCCCGTGCCCGACGCCGCCCCGGCCGGCGC
>JAYVMK010000496.1:0-10152 GCA_043758995.1 Lichenibacterium sp.
TCTAAACTCCGTTTTACGGCGACTTCACAGATGCTGACAGCGCTGAAGACCAGACGATTCGAACGGTCCTCAATCAGCGCTCGTGCGTTTGCCGACAAGAGTTCCGGCGCCCAGCGACCCAGAGGAGGACGTGGGTGTCGAGCAAGAACCTCAACCGTCGCAATCGCCGTAGAACATCTTCTCGATCTCTTCCCGTCCTAACTCATCGAAATCGTCGGGAACGTCGATGCGACCTTTCAGGAATCCGATGCGCGAGCGCACCACCGGTTCCGTCTCTGAAAAGGCCACGACCTTGACCATAGACTTGCCGGCATCACTGATGACGAAGCTCTCTCCGCGCGCCGCCCTCTCGACAAGCTTCGACAGGTTCGTCTTCGCTTCGTCGATACTGAAGGTGTCCATGGCCGGCTCCGACAGGCTTGGTGTAACCAGACTAACTCACTCGCGGTTCGAGGACAATCGAAGCTCAAGCCCCCCCGCCCTCCGTTTGCAACCATGCCGCTCCGCAAGCCTTGGCGAGGTCGCGTACCCGCAGGATGTAGCTCTGGCGCTCCGTCACCGAGATGACGCCGCGGGCGTCGAGCAGGTTGAAGAGGTGTGAGGCCTTGATGGTCTGGTCATAGGCCGGCAGAGCCAGCCTGTGGTGCCCGCCCTCGCTGTCGGGAGCGCCTTTCTCGAGTAGCGACTTGGCTTCGCCCTCCGCGTCCTTGAAATGCTGGAACAGCAGAGCCGTGTCGGCATATTCGAAGTTGAACCTCGAATATTCCTCCTCGGCCTGATGGAAGACGTCGCCGTAGGTGATGCGAGCGTCGCCGTCGAGCCCGTTGAAGTTGAGATCGTAGACGTTCTCGACCCCCTGCACATACATGGCGAGACGCTCGAGCCCGTAGGTCAACTCGCCCGACACCGGCGAACATTCGACGCCGGCCACCTGCTGGAAATAGGTGAATTGCGACACTTCCATGCCGTCGCACCAGCACTCCCAGCCGAGGCCCCAGGCGCCGAGCGTCGGGCTCTCCCAATCGTCCTCGACGAAGCGGATGTCGTGCAGCGCGAGGTCGATGCCGATGGCCGCCAGGGACCGCAGATAGAGGTCCTGCAGGTCGGGCGGGGATGGCTTCAGGATGGCCTGGAACTGGTAATAGTGCTGAAGCCGGTTGGGATTCTCGCCGTAGCGACCGTCCTTGGGGCGGCGCGAGGGCTGAACATAGGCGGCCCGCCAAGGCTTCGGCCCGAGCGAGCGCAGCGTGGTCGCGGGGTGAAAAGTGCCGGCGCCGACTTCCATGTCGTAGGGCTGGAGCACCACGCAGCCCTGCCCCGCCCAGAAGCGCTGAAGCGCCAGGATCAGGCCCTGGAAGCTGCGGCGAGGATCCAGGGCGCCATCGGCGGCTGGGGAGGGGGCGGTCTGTGTCACCAGCTTGGGCTTCCGGTCGAAGAACGATCTGTCGGAGGACAGGTCGTCGGAGGACATCGGGCGGACGTAGCACGAGGCCCGGTTCTGCCGCCAGTCATAGGCGAAGCGTGGCGATATCGCCTATCATCCGACGAGGCCCAACGGGGACGGATCCGCGATGCGCAAGGTTCTCAGGCTCTTCAGAACGTCGCTCCTGCCGGCCCTGGTGATGTTCGCCTGGCTGCCCCTCATCGTGCCGGCCCTTGCAGCCAGTGCACCTCCGGACACCCATGCCGAGGCCGCCACGTCCGACAAGCTCCGGCTCCTTCTCGATCTCGTCCAGGATCCCGAGGTCCGCGCCGCGATCGGCAAGGCTCCGGGCGTTGCGCCGGCTGTGGCCGGACCCGTGCCCGGCACGATGGCGGGCGGCCTCGGCTCGGACCTTCAACGCCTGCGCGACAGGTTGGGAACTCTGGCGCAGGCAGTCCCCGCCCTGCCCGGCCAGTTCGTCCATGCCCGGCTGATGCTCGACGACATGCTGGGGCGCGGCGATGCCTTCAGCCTTTTCTATTTCGTCCCCCTCTTCATGGCCCTCGGCTTCGGGGGCGAGGCGCTGTTCCGCCGCTACATGCGCCGCTTCGAGGGGTGGCTCCTGGCTTTGCCACTGCAGACCGTGAACGAGAGAGTCACCGCGGTCTTCGTCAGGCTTGCCTACGGGCTCGGCATCATCATCTCCTTCACGCTCGGCAGCATCGGCGCGGTGCTGCCGTTCGATTGGACGTCGGGCTTCAAGCAGGCGCTGCTGGCCCTCCTCCTGGCCTCCGTCATCGTCCGCCTATCCAACGTGGTCGGCCGTTTCCTGCTGGCGCCGGGCGCGCCGCGCTTCCGGGTCATCCCGGTCGACACCGAGGTGGCCGGCTTTCTGTTCCGCCGGCTTCAGATCGCCGGGATCCTGCTCGGTCTCGGAACGCAGGGCATCACGCTCCTCACCGCTTTCGGTTTCGATCCGGTGTCACGCGACCTTTGCATCGACGCGCTCGGACTTCTGCTGATGCTTCTCGGGCTCGAAACCGTCTGGCGCTACCCCGCCGACTGGACCACACCTTCGGAGGCGGCGGATCACGTGATCGCCGCAGAACCCCACAGATCGCATGCCGATTGGCACCATCTCAGAGCACGATGGCTGCGGCTCGGCGCCTCGGCGGTTCTGATCGCACTCTGGTGCCTCGCTGTAGCCCAGGCGGCGGTGCCCTTCTGGATCCTGCTCTTCGCCGTGGGAGGACCCGTGGCCGTCAGGGTGACACAGCATGCCGTCCGCCATGTGCTGCGGCCGACGCAGGAGATGACCGAGCTTCAGGCGAACCGGCTCGAGGTGATCTTCCTGGAACGGGGCATCCGGACCCTGATGATCGCGGGCGGTGCGACGCTCCTCGCCCATCTCATCGGCCTTGATGTCGCGAGTCTCGCCATGCAGGACGTCGTGGCCACCCGCGTCGCGCGGGCGGTGATCGGCGTCATCGTGGTGGTGCTGGTCTCGGATTTCCTGTGGCACGTCATCGTGGCGGTCATCGACCGCAAGCTGGCCGGCACGGTGGAGATCGGAGACGCCTCCGACGGCGGCAACGCGGCCCGGCTCCAGACCCTCCTGCCCATCACCAAGAACCTGTCGCTCGCGGCCCTCGCGGCGGTCGCCGGCACGATGGTTCTGGCGGCGCTCGGTGTTGAGATCGGCCCCCTGATCGCCAGCGCGGGCGTGGTGGGAGTGGCCATCGGCTTCGGCGCCCAGACCCTGGTCAAGGACATCATCTCCGGCATTTTCTACCTGATCGACGACGCCTTCCGCATCGGCGAATACATCCAGAGCGGCACCTATAAAGGGACGGTCGAAAGCTTCAGTCTTCGCTCGGTGAAGCTGCGTCACCAGCGCGGCGCGCTGTACACGATCCCCTTCGGTTCGCTCGGCGCCGTCCAGAACCTCAGCCGCGACTGGGTGGTGGACAAGATCCGGCTCAACGTCCGTTACGACGCCGACCTCGAACAGGTCCGCAAGATCATCAAGAAGATCGGCGAGCAGCTCGCCGCCGACGAGGAACTCGGCCCCGGTATCCTGAAGCCGATGAAGCTGCAGGGCGTGGCGCAGTTCGGCGATTATGCGGTCCAGCTCCAGACCAAGATGACGACGGTGCCGGGCGACGTGCAATTCGCGTCACGGCGCCGCGCCCTCCTGTTGATCAAGGAAGCCTTTCACCAGAACAATATTGGTTTTGCCTTGCCGACCGTCCACGTTTCGGGCGAAGGCTCGGACGTCGCGGCAGCGCATAGCGCGCTGACGCTGGTGAAGGCGGCCGAGGCGACGGCCGCGGAGTGACCTCTCGCCGTGGCCGGATCCGGCTTTGAACTTTTAAGGCCGGTACCACCGCATGATCGTCTCGCTGCTCCTCACCCGTCGCTTCGCGCCGCTGTTCTGGAGCCAGTTCTTCTCAGCCTTCAACGAGAACCTGGTCCGCAACATGCTGGCCATGATCATCCTGTTCAAGGTCGGCGCGGACAATGCCGGGCCGCTCGTCACTCTGGCGCTGGCGGCCTTCATCCTGCCCTCGCTCGTTTTGTCCGGTCTCGGCGGCCAACTCGCCGATAGTCATGACAAGGCCCGGGTGGCGCGTTGGCTCAAGGTGGCCGAGATGGCCGTCCAATTGGTCGCGGCCCTCGGCTATTGGTTCAATTCCATCGTGGCGCTCTACGCGGCGCTGTTTCTGCTCGGCATCATCGCCACGCTCTACACCCCGGTGAAATACGGCATCCTTCCGGATCATCTTCGCCGGGAGGAACTGACCGGTGGCAATGCGCTGGTCGAGGGCGCGGGCTTCGTCGCCATCCTGCTGGGCCTTGCGGCCGGCGGCCTGACCGGGCTCGAAGGCATCTCGAAGCCGCTGGTGATGCTCGAACTGGTCGTCGTGGCGGCCCTTTGCGTCATCTCGACCTGGTTCATTCCCGCGGCTCCCTCCTCCGTGCCGAACCTGAGGATCGGTCGGAACCTGCTCGGCTCGACGTGGTCGCTCATCGGCGACCTGCGCCGGGACCGGCGCATGTGGGTCGGGGCCCTTGGGTCGAGCTGGTTCTGGCTCAGCGGATCCGTGTCGCTGGTGCTCATCCCGGTCGTCGTAAAACAGAGCATCGGCGCCGGCGTCGAGGTCGAAACCGCCATCAGCCTGTTCTTCGCCGTCGGAGTCGGCGTCGGCTCTCTCCTGGCCGGTTGGCTGTCCCGCGGCCGGATCGTGCTCGGCTACGCCGCCTGGGCGGTCGCCTTCATGGGCGTCTTCCTGGTCGATGCCGGCTATTCCACCGCGATGGTCGGGCGGGCGACGGAACAACTCTCGCTGTCGGCCTTCCTGCACAGTGGCGCGGGTCTGCGGCTCGTCTGCGACCTCATGGGCCTCGCCTGCGCGGGCGGGCTCTTCTCCGTGCCGGTCTTTTCAGCCGTTCAGTCCTGGGCGGCGCCGGAGCGGCGAGCCCGCGTGGTAGCCGGTGTGGGCGTGCTGAACGCACTCTTCATGATCATCGGGGCCAGCGTCACGGCGGCTCTGCAATCGCCCTGGATCGCGGTTCCCAACCCTGCCCTGCTGCTGATACTCGGCGCCGCCAATTTCGGTGCCGCGATCTTTTTCGGCCGCAACTTGCCGGATCCGGCCGCCGTCGCCGCGGCCCCATTGGCGCAGGTCGCCGTACGGCCCGGTGAATAACCTCAGTCCTCAGACCCCAACGGACCATCGCCCGATGCGCAGCGACCAGGACCAGCCGATCCGCCTCTCCGACTACCGGGTGCCGGACTACCTCGTCGATTCCGTCGCGCTCGACATCGTGCTGCATCCGACGGCGACGCGGGTCCGCTCGACCCTGAAGCTGTGCCCGAACCCCAAGGGGGTCTCCGGCGCTCCGCTTTTCCTCGACGGTGACGAACTCGTCCCCACGTCCATCGCTCTCGACGGCGTGCCGGTGGATCTCACGTCGGCAACCTCCGAGCGGCTGACCTTGGCGAAGCCGCCGCAGAGGCTCTTCACGCTCGAGGTCGAGACTTTGCTCGACCCCTCGGCCAATACCAAGCTCATGGGCCTCTATCGTTCGGGCTCGGCCTACTGCACGCAATGCGAGGCGGAAGGCTTCCGTCGCATCACTTATTACCCGGACCGGCCGGACGTGCTGTCCGTCTTCACCACGCGGATCGAGGGAACGCACGAAGAGGCGCCGGTGCTGCTCGGCAACGGCAATCTCGTCGAGACGGGAGACGTGGCGGGTACGGATCGTCACTTCGCGGTCTGGCACGACCCGCATCCGAAACCGTCCTACCTGTTCGCCGTCGTCGGGGGACGGCTCGACGCCCTGCGGGACAGATTCACCACGAGCGAGGGGCGCGCCGTCGACCTCGCCATCTATGTCGAGCCCGGCAAGGTGGGCCAGGCCGCTTATGCCATGGACGCGCTGAAACGCTCGATGCGCTGGGACGAGGAGGTCTTCGGCCGCGCCTACGATCTCGACGTGTTCAATGTCGTGGCCGTGTCCGATTTCAACATGGGCGCCATGGAGAACAAGGGCCTCAACATCTTCAACGACAAATACGTCCTGGCCACGCCCGAACTCGCGACCGACAGCGATTATGCCGGGATCGAGACGGTGATCGCTCACGAATATTTCCACAACTGGACCGGCAACCGCATCACCTGTCGCGACTGGTTTCAGCTGAGCCTGAAGGAAGGCCTGACGGTCTTCCGCGATCACGAATTTTCCGCGGACCAGCGATCGCGCGCCGTGAAGCGGATCGCCGACGTGCGGGCGCTGCGGGCGCGCCAATTCGCCGAGGACGGAGGCTCACTGGCGCATAGCGTGCGACCGGACTCCTATACCGAGATCAACAACTTCTACACGGCGACCATCTACGAGAAGGGCGCCGAGATCATCCGCATGTACCGGACGCTCGTCGGCCGGGACGCCTTCGACCGCGGCATGCAGCTCTATTTCGACCGGTTCGACGGGACTGCCGCGACGGTCGAGGATTTCCTCGGCTGCTTCGCCGAAAGCTCGGGTCGAGACCTCGGCCAGTTCTTTCGCTGGTATGTGCAAGCCGGAACACCACAGGTCGAGGCGGTCAGCCGCTACGATGCGGCCGACCGCACCCTGACCCTGGACCTCAAGCAGACGACCGCGCCGACGCCGGGCCAGAGCGACAAGGCGCCCTTCGTCGTGCCGATCAGCTTCGGTCTCGTGCGGCCCGACGGCGCCGAGCAGCCGATCCGCAGCGGCGAGGCGGAGGGGCTCTCGGAAACGGAACTCGCGCACGAGGTCATCGAATTCACGACCCCGACGCGGCGCCTGCGCTTCGAGGATGTCGAGCCCGGCACGGTGCCGTCGCTGTTGCGCGGCTTCTCGGCACCCGTGCGGCTGACCACCAATGCCACCGAGGCCGATCTCGTGGTGCTGATGACGCATGATCCCGACCCGTTCAACCGGTGGGATGCCGCGCAGACGGTGCTGACGCGGCTGATCCTCGATCGCGTGCGGGGCGGAACCGCCGATCCCGCGAGCCTTCGACCGGCGCTGGCCGCCGTGGTCCGCACCGGCGAGGCGGACCCCGCCTTCTGCGCCCAGGTGCTCGCCCTGCCGACGGAGGGCGAACTCGCCCATCATGTCGGTCGGGACGTGGATCCCGACGCGATCCGTTCCGCGCGCGAAGCGGTGCGGGCCGCCATCGGAACCATGCTGGCGCCGGAGTTCCGCGCCGTGCTGAACGCGACCCGCGACACCGCTCCCTATGCGCCCGACGCACTGGGCGCGGGCCGCCGGGCTTTCCGCAATACCGCCCTGGCCCTTCTGGCGGCGGGCGATCCGGTGTTGGGCGGCACCCTCGCCCGGACCCAATTCGCTGTCGCCGACAACATGACGGACCGGCTGGCGGCGCTCAGCGTGCTGAGCCTCGTACCTGGTGCGGCACGCGACGAGGCACTGGCCCGCTTCTATGACGACTTTCAGCACTACGCCCTGGTGGTCGACAAATGGTTCGCCCTCCAGGCCTCGATCCCGGACGCCGACACGGTCGACCGCGTCACGCGGCTGATGGGCCATCCGGCCTTTTCGTGGGCCGTGCCCAACCGTGTCTATGCGCTGCTCGGGGCTTTCGGAGCCAACGCCACACAGTTTCACCGGCGGGATGGCGCTGGTTACGATCTCGTCGCCGACGCCGTGATCCGGCTCGATGGCACGAACCCGCAAGTCGCCTCCCGCATGCTGGGATCTTTCCGCTCCTGGAGGATCATGGAACCCGTGCGGCGACGCCATGCTGAAGCCGCTCTGCAACGCATCGGCGCACAGAAGATACTGTCTCCAGACGTCAAGGACCTTGCGGACCGGTCTCTTCTGCGATGATCCGCACGCGGTTGTTGGAGCGAACAGGACGCGAATCTGAAAATCAAGTGAACTTTTGCCTCCGCCCACAAATGTGATCCTGGACAAATCAGTCCCTTCCGCATCACATTGAGGCGGGTCTCGGAGATGCGGCACATCCCCTCGATCCGGCGGTGATACGAGGGGGCAATCGATGGCGCGTGCGAACGCGGCAAGCGGATCCGCGTCAGCGGGGACGCTGCAAGGACTCGCCCGAGCGCTGACTCAGCCGGGCTATCGCCGCATGGCAGAATACGAGCCGTGGTTGCGAAGGTTGGTGCCTTTGCTGGTTGCCGTCTTCATGACGGTGCTGGCCGTGGGCGCCATCGTTCAATGTCGCGAAGCGCGGGATCGCGCCGTCAGCGACGCCGTCGGCGATCTCGAAATGGTCGCGGCCCTCGCGGCCGACCAGTTCAATGTCGCTCTGGCCCACCATCCCGAGATGAAACCTGCTGAGGCGCTCCAGCGCCTGCTTCCGGGCCGCGCCCTGTCGGAAGGGCGCCAGATCCTGGTTTCCGACCTCTCCGGCAATGTCGTAGCGGCGCTGCCGCCGCTGGCAGCGCCGCACAAGCAACTCGCCGACCTGCTCGGCCCCGCCCAGCCCTTGACGATCTTCGCCGACAAGGCAGGCGTGCTGCGGATCGACCTCGCCGACGGGCAGGACGTGCTGGCCGCCGTGCGCCAGCTCGATGCGCCCTTCGGCCAGATCGCCGTCATTCATCCGGTGACCAGTCTGCTCACCGATTGGCGCTCCGCCTCGTTCCGATCCGGCTTTCTGCTGTTCTCGACCGCTTTCGTTCTGACGGTGATCGCGGTCGCGTATTTTTGGCAGACCAACCGTGCCGTCGAGGTCGAGGCCGTCCATGCTCGTGTCCATGGCCGCATCGATACGGCGCTCAACCGCGGCCGCTGCGGATTGTGGGATTGGGATCTCGCCCGCGGCCGGATCTACTGGTCGGCCTCGATGTACGCCATGCTGGACATGGAGGCCTGCTCCGAATTCATGTCCTTCGGTGAGGTGAACGACCTCGTCCATCCGCACGATGGCAACCTGTCGCGCCTCGCCGAGACCGTTGCGGCCTCGCGTTCGGCTGCCATCGACCACGTCTTCCGGCTGCGCAACAGCCAGGGCACCTGGGTGTGGCTGCGGGCGCGACTCGAACTCGTTCGCGAGGGTGCCGGCTCCGAACTTCACCTCGTTGGCATCGCGGTCGACATCTCGGACGAGAAGCGGAACGCGGAACGCAGCGCCACGGCCGACGTGCGGCTGCGAGACGCCATCGAAGCGATCTCCGAGGCCTTCGTGTTGTGGGACGCCGACAACCGCCTCGTCACCTGCAATTCCAAGTTCCTGGCGCTGCACGAGTTGAAGCCCGACACGGTGCGGGTCGGCACGCCCTACAGCGCGCTCGCCGCCCAAGCCACGCCGCCACTGATCCAGACGCAGATCTCGCTCGGCGAGAGCCCCCGCGGCGGCGCGCGGACCTACGAAGCCCAACTCGGCGACGGCCGTTGGCTACAGATCAACGAGCGGCGCACCAAGGACGGCGGCTACGTGTCGGTCGGGACCGACATTTCGACGCTGAAACATCACGGCGAGCAGCTGATGGATTCCGAGCGTCGTCTCATGGCAACGATCGCGGACCTTCGACGCTCGCGTCAGGCGCTCGAGACGCAGGCCCAGCAACTGGCCGAGCTGGCCGAACGCCATGCTGAAAAACAGGCTGAAGCGGAATCCGCCAACCGCGCCAAATCCGAGTTCCTGGCCAACATGAGCCATGAGCTCCGCACGCCCCTGAACGCCGTGATCGGCTTCTCGGAGCTCATGGGAGCCGAAACCTTCGGGCCCCTCGGCAATGCCAAATACGTCGACTACGCGGGCGACATCGCGTCGAGCGGCCGCTACCTGTTGGCCGTGATCTCGGACGTCCTCGAAATGGCGAGGCTCGATTCCGGCCGGGTGAGGATCGAACCGAAACGAATCGATGTCGCCGAAACGCTGCGCTCCGCCTTTGCCGATCTGCAGGACAAGGCCGCCGTCAAATCCGTCGCCCTGATGGCGGATGTCGATCCCCGGACCATGCTGCACGCCGATGCCCGCGCCTTCGACAAGATCATCATGTCCCTGCTGGAGAATGCGGTGAAGTTCACCGGCACGGGGGGACAAGTCGGCGTGCGGGTGCGTCCCGCCAAGGGCGGCACGAACCTGTTCATCGAGGATGATGGCACCGGTATCGCGCCCGAAGTGCTCGCCGTCATCGGCCGGCCTTTCACCCAGTCCGGCTCCACGATGAGCAACGGCATGAAGGGATCTGGCCTCGGCCTCG
>JAYVMK010000497.1:0-8795 GCA_043758995.1 Lichenibacterium sp.
GGGATCGAGATCGCGCCGGTCAGAACCGACCCTCCGGCCGGGTGATCCAGCCGCCAGTCGACGATGCCGCCCGCTCGGGCTCCGGCGCCGAAGTCGATCGTGGCCAGCGCCATGGCGCTGGTCGTGACGGACGGTGCTTTCGGCTCGACGACGCGGACCACGAAGCTGCGGGCGTCGGTCGTGTCGTTGGACAGATGCGTCGCGGCGAGTTCGGACGGCGTCATCCAGTGAATGCCGCTCGGCGGGGCGGAGCGCATCAACGGCATGATGGCTTCGCCGACGCCCATCTTGAGGAGGTACCGGTCGACTTCGGAGTAGAGCGCCTCCGAGGCGGCGCCCCGGACCGTATGCGACGACACGGGCTTGGTGGAGATCAGCGTCCGGCTGACTTCGACGATGCGGCCCCCGACGACTCGGCGCATGATGCGGAAATAGTTGATGACGCGGGTGAAGGTGCGTTGCGCCGTCATCTGATGGACGCCGAAGTAGCTGTCGGCTCCGACCGCGCGGTCGGCGCCGGCGGCGAGCAACAGCGCGCAGGCCGAGGCGCAGGCCGCCGTGCCGCCGGCCACGAAGCCGGGGCGCTCCCCGGCCCGAAGCCGCGCCGCGCAGGCCTTGTCCGCCGCGGCGCAATCCGTCAGCGCCGTTCCCGCCACGGCCACATCGAGCTTGCGGGCACGGATCGCCCGGCCCATCGCCATGGCGGGCTCGACGGCCCCGCCGGGTGAATCGACCAGGATCGGGACGCGTCGTGGGCCGAGCCGCGCCAATGCGGCGGAGAGAAGAGCCGGCGTTCCCGGGGTGATCTGACCCGTCAGGGCCAGCCATTCGGGGCAGTTGGTACCGCAGTCCGAAGCATCGCTGCGCACCAGCGTCACCGTCATGGGGGTCTTGGCTTCGGCCGCCGTGAAGGCGGTGGCGGGTCGGACCCAGGGTCCGAGCGCCACGAATCCGACCAGGACAGCGACGCGGAAGAAGACCTGACGAAACATGAAGCGCACCGCTAAAGTGATACCGACCTTAGCTGATCATCATGAGACGGAGCAATCGAGGATCGCTTTGCCGTGACGCCCTGCACATTGTTCGCGCCACGATCGCGTCAGGTCGAGGCCGGGCCTTGTGACGCCTCGTCCTGCACCAGCGCCGCCAGCCCATCCCGATAGGTCGGATAGCCGAGGCGGACTCCGAGATCCTCCTTCATGGCGCGGTTCGAGACGCGGCGATTGGCGCCGTAGAAGCTCTTCGCCATCGGCGACAGATCCGCCTCGTCGAAGGGAATGATCGGCGGCGGCGTCCTGCCGAGCAGTTTCGCCGCATAAGCCACGACGTCGGGTGCCGGAGCGGGCTCGTCGTCGGCGATGTTCCAGGCGCCACCCACGCCGTCGTGCAGCAGCGCGGCCGAGATGGCACGGCCGATGTCGTCGACATGGATGCGGTTGACACCTGGCCCGGCTTGCCGATGCGTCGCGCCGACCCGTCGCGCAGGTCCTCGATACTGTTGCGGCCCGGCCCGTAGATGCCGGCCAGCCGCAGCACCGCCACCTGACGCCCCGCATGGGCGCCGAGCGCCAGCCAGCGGTCCTCGACGACGAGGCGCGCGCGGCCGCGCTCGCTCGTCGGCACGGGGCGCACATCCTCGTCGATCCAGGCGCCGCCATGATCGCCATAGACCCCGATCGTCGACAGATAGGCGATGCGCTTCAGCCGCGGCGCCTCGGCGATGAGCGCGCCATAATGATCGAGCACCGGATCGCCGCTCGCGGAGGGTTGCACCGACACGAGAAGCGCATCGGCTTCGGCCAAGGCTTCGGCGATGGCGGGATCGGCCTCAGGCGGGTCGAAACGTACCGCGTGGATGCGATCGGCGGCGAGGGCCGCGATCTTGTCGGCGGAGCGCACCGTGCCGGAGACGCTGTCGAAATGGCCGGCGTGATGGCGCAGGTAATGGCCCGCCGTGTAGCCGATGCCGAAGACGAAGAGGTTCATGGAGCATTCCATTCGGCGAGAACCTGCGCGTCGGATTCCCGCGCGCGGCTTCCGGGTGACGCGGCGACGAGCCCCTCGGTTCCGATAAGCCGGCGCCCGGCCCAGACCGCCATGCCGCGCACCAGCGCCGACGGATGCGCGAGCAGCGCCACGGTGCGGGGTGCGAGCGCCGGATCGCCGGAATTGCCGATGGCGATGAGGACGTTGCGCAGGAAGCGATCGACCCCGATGCGCTTGATGGGGCTGCCCGAGAAGAGCGCGCGGAAGGCCGCATCGTCGAGCCGGGACAGCGCCTCGAGCTTCGGCGCCGCGAGATCGTCGCGAGCCTGCAGCTTCGCCTCCCGCCCCACTTGCGCGAACTTGTTCCAGGGGCAGGCGGCGAGGCAATCGTCGCAGCCGTAGATGCGGTTTCCCATCAAAGGCCGGAGCGCGGCCTCGATCGGTCCCTTGTGTTCGATCGTGAGGTAGGAGATGCAGCGCCGCGCATCGAGCTGCCGCGGCGCCGGGAAGGCGCCCGTCGGGCAGGCGTCGAGGCAGGCCCGGCAGGAGCCGCAGGCATCCGTGCCCGGCGAGTCGGGCTCGAGCGCCAGCGTGGTGAAGATCGATCCGAGGAACAGCCAGGAGCCGAAGTCGCGCGACACGAGATTGGTGTGTTTCCCGGCCCAGCCGAGCCCCGCCGCTTCGGCCAGCGGCTTTTCCATGACGGGCGCGGTATCGACGAAGACCTTGACGTTCGAGCCCTCGGCCTGACGCGCCACGAAGCCGGCGAGGTCCTTCAGCTTGCCTTTGACGACGTCGTGATAGTCCCGGTGGCGGGCATAGACCGAGATGATCCCGGCGTCGCGCCGGGCGAGATCGGTGCGCGGATCGCGGTCGGGACCGTAGTTCAGTCCCACCATGATGACCGAACGCACCTCGCCCCAGAGCGCCCGCGGGCTGGCCCGGCGCTCCGCCGTCTCGGCCATCCACTCCATGCTGCCGTGATGGCCGGCCGCCAGCCAGGCGGCAAGGTGCTGCGCAGCCTCGGGGCCGGCATCCGGCGCAGCGATCCGGCAGGCATCGAAGCCGAGGGCGGCGGCGCGGGCCGCGATGCGGGATTTCAGGTCCGGCGCGGAGGTCACGAGGAAGAAAGTGTGGGTGGTCGGCTCGGTCGCGCCCGGTCCACCCGGGTGGAACCTTTCGAGGTGAACCCGAGCGGGACGGGCGTCAGAAATCCAGGTCCGTGTAGACGGGGCTCGGCACGATTCCAGGAACCCGGTCGGCCAAGAGGGCGCGAAACGAGGGGCGCGATTTCACCCGCGCGTACCAGGCCTTGGCCGTCTCGTCTTCCGCCCATGGAACGTCGCCCAGGAAATCGATGCTCGACAGATGCGCCGCAGCGGCGAGGTCGGCGTAGGTGAGCCGGTCGCCGGCGATCCAGTCGCGGCTCCGGATGAGGAAGCCAATGTAGCGGAGATGGTAGCGGATATTGGCGCGCGCCACCCGGACGGCGTCCATGTCGGGGGCGCCGCCGCCCTGGTCGTGCGACATAAAGCGCTTGTAGACCTTCTCGGTGATGAGATGGCCCGAGACTTCGGCGAAGAATTTGCCGTTGAACCAGTCGAGCAGGCGGCGCGTCTCGACGCGGTCGGCCGGATTGTCGGGCAGCAGCCGACGGTCGCCGAGGCCGAGGCCGCGGGTTTCGTCGAGATATTCGGCGATGGGCCCGGCGCCCGGGATGGGGCCGGTCGGCGCCTCCACCAGGACGGGCGTGGTGCCGGCCGGGTTCATGATCAGGAAGTCGCGGCGCCGGTCGAAGACGCGTTCCTCGATGAGCTCGGGCTCGATCACCATTTCGCCGAGGACGAGGCGGATGAACCGGGAATGCGGGCAGAGAGGGTGGTGGTAGAGGTCCGTCATCTCGCCCGTGATGGCAGTGTGGCCCAGATCCCGACCCGGGCCGTCGCGACAGACGAGGTCGCGGCACCGTAGGCCCCGCCTCGGGCGCTCCAGCCCGACGGCGTCGCCCCGTATAGGCCGGGCGGCCAAGGCCCACAACCGCTTTCGGCCGGCCAGAGACCGTCGAACTCATTCCCAAACGATCGCCGGGTCGCGACGTTGAGCACCGCTATGCCGCGTCGCGGCTCACATCGATTCGTCAGTCGCCCCACTGATCGGGCTCGCTGACGGGCCGTTCCCAACCGACCCACCTCTCCCTATATTCTCCGGAACAATCTGTCCGGGAGGACACCCATGTCGGCCATTGCCTTTCCGGCCCCCGATCCGTCTATCCTGGCGCGGCGGGATGCCATCCTCGCCGGCCTCGCCGCCGTGCTGCCGCCCGAATGCCTCGTCGAGAGCGAGGACGAGCGCCGGGCCTTCGAGACGGACGGCCTCACCGCCTATCGCCAGATGCCGCTCGCCGTGGTGCTGCCGCGCTCGACCGAAGAGGTCTCGGCCGTCATGCGCTTCCTGCACGCCGAGGGCGTGAAGGTCATCCCGCGCGGCGCCGGCACGTCGCTCTGCGGCGGCGCCATTCCCCAGCCCGATGCCGTGGTGGTGGGTGTCGGCAAGCTGAACCGCATCCTCGATCTCGACTTCGACAACCGCACCGCGCGGGTCGAGGCCGGCGTCACCAATCTCGCCATCACGGGTGCGGTGTCGCACGCGGGCTTCTTCTACGCACCCGACCCGTCCTCTCAACTCGCCTGTACCATCGCGGGCAATATCGCGATGAACTCCGGCGGCGCGCATTGCCTGAAATACGGCGTCACCACGAACAACGTGCTCGGGGTCCGCATGGTGCTGGTCGACGGCACGGTCGTGGACATCGGCGGCCAGCACATGGATGCGGGCGGGCTCGACCTGCTCGGCCTCGTGGTGGGCTCCGAAGGGCAGCTCGGCATCGTCACGGAGGCGACGGTGCGGATCCTGCGCGCCGCCGAAGGCGCCCAGCCGGTACTGTTCGGCTTCGACAGCGTGGAAGAGGCCGGCGACACGGTCTCGGCCATCATCGGCGCCGGCATCGTTCCGGTGGCGATGGAATATATGGACAAGGTCGCGATCGAGATCTGCGAAGCCTTCGCCCATGCCGGCTATCCGCTCGATGTCGAGGCCATGCTGATCATCGAGGTGGAGGGCTCTCCCGGCGACATGACCGAGCAACTGCGCAAGATCATCGCCATCGCGCGCCAGCACGGCGTGAAGACCATCAAGGAGAGCCGGTCGGCGGCCGAAACCGCGGCCATTTGGAAGGGGCGGAAGTCGGCCTTCGGCGCCACGGGCCGCGTGGCGGATTACATCTGCATGGACGGCACGATCCCGACGGGACGCCTGCCCGAGGTGCTGCGGCGCATCCGCGAGATCACCGACGGATACGGCCTCAAGGCCGCCAATGTCTTCCACGCCGGCGACGGCAATCTTCACCCGCTGGTGCTCTACAACATCAACGATCCCGCCGAGCAGGAGAAGGCCGAGGAGGCCGGCAACGACATCCTCAAGCTCTGCGTCGAGGTCGGCGGCTGCCTCACGGGCGAGCATGGCGTCGGAATCGAGAAGCGCGACCTGATGGGGTTCCAGTTCGACAAGGTCGATCTCGACCAGCAGATGCGCGTGCGCGCCGTCTTCGATCCCGACTGGCTGCTGAACCCTGCCAAAGTCTTCCCGCTCGAGGGCCGGGTGGCGCCCGCGCCGCGCCACGCCGCGGAGTGACGGGGGCGTCGGGCCATCGGCCCCCCGAACACGGCCGTGCCGGACAGGCTTTAACCCCATGACACGCGTCGAGATCGCATGAGCCTTCACACACCCGCCACCGAGGCCGAAGCCTGCGCGATCGTCTCGGAGGCGCGGGGCGCCCTTCGGCCGCTGCGCCTCGAGGGCGGAGGGTCCCGCGCGGGACTGGGTCGGCCCACCAACGCCACGGATGTGCTCTCGGCGGCGGGCCTCACCGGCATCACGCTCTATGAGCCTTCCGAACTCGTCATCGGCGCGCGCGCCGGCACACCGGTGCGGGAACTCGAGGCGACACTGGCCGCCAAGGGCCAGAGACTGCCCGTCGAGCCCGTCGACCATCGGCGCTTTTACGGCACGCCCGGCGAGCCGACGGTGGGCGGCCTCGTCGCCACCAATGCCTCGGGACCTCGCCGCTTCGCCTCTGGTGCGATCCGCGACCACGTCATCGGCCTGCGCTTCGTCAACGGGCTCGGTGAGGCGGTGAAGTCGGGCGGCCGGGTGATGAAGAACGTCACGGGCCTCGATCTCGTGAAGCTCCAATGTGGCGCCCATGGCACGCTGGGCTTCCTCACCGAGGCGACGTTCAAGGTCGTGCCGCAGGCCGAGACCGCCATGACGCTGGCGCTCTCCGGCCTCGACGACGTCCGGGCGGTCGTGGCCTTGACCCGCGCCATCGGCACCCCGTTCGAGATGACCGGCGCGGCGCATCTGCCGGGCACGTCCGGAGTGCCGTCGCGCACCCTGCTGCGTTTCGAGGGTTTTCAAACCTCGGTCGAGGATCGGGCCACGCGGCTCGCGGCGCTGCTCGCCGATATCGGTGCCGCCGAACGCCTGTCCGAGGACGAGGCGGCGCCGCTCTGGGACGATATCCGCGACGGCATGGCGCTCGGCGCCCCTAGGGCGGCGGCGATCTGGCGGATCTCGGTCGCGCCGACGCGGGGACCGGCCGTCGCCGACAAGCTCCGCGGCATCGCGGAGCGTCACGCCTTCGACTGGGGTGGCGGGCTGCTCTGGCTCGCGACGGATCCCTACGGCGACGCCGGCGCGGCGGCGATCCGGGCCGCCGTCGCGGAGGTCGGCGGCCACGCCACGCTGATGCGCGCGCCCGATGCCGTGCGGGCCGCCGTCGATGTGTTCCAGCCGTTGGTGCCGGCGCTGAGAGCCGTCACGGCGGGGATCAAGGCGAGTGTCGACCCGGAGAGACTGTTCAACCCCGGTCTGATGTACGGCGGGGTTTGACGACGCCTGAACGCCTGCCACTGATCGCCCGACTCAATGTCCGATCGACGGTTGCAATCTATCATTTCATTATGGCTACTTAGGTTCTATAATGCTACCCGTTGTGCCTATGGCGCACTCGAATCGTTGCTGGACGGTGGTCGGTGACGACGTCGTTGAAGCTTCGCCCGAAGTTGTGGCGCGTCGCGCCTGACAACGGCGGCGCGGCATTCATCGAGGGCGCTTGTCGAATTTGTTTCTCGCCGATTTCGAGGAGCCGTTCATGACCAGACCAGCCCATGCCCGCCGGATCCCTCCGGACCCCTCCGCATCCGGCCCTCTGAATGTAGGTGCCGCTTCGATGGAGCATCCTGTCTTTGCGCAACCTACTCCGACGCCTGATCCGTCCCAATTCGTGGTGCAGCACCCATCCGACGGCCCAGCCTACCAGCAGATCGATGCGCTGAACCGCGAGCACAAACTCGAGCCTATTGCCTTTCCCGACCCTCGCGGTCTGCCGGAGCCGAGGCTGACGCTGGCCGCGGTTTTGCACCTCGACGAGGCCAAGCTGCAGCGTAGTTTGGCCGGGCAGGGCCAGATTGTCTTCCACGCGGCCGGTGACACTGGAAATACGCGTGGCCCGGCCAGTCAGAACATCGTCGCCGACAAGATGACTGGAGATTTCGAGGAAGCGGCGCGCGACCGCCCGAGCTTCTTTCTTCATCTCGGGGACGTGGTTTATAGTTTCGGCGAAGCGCAATATTACTACGATCAATTCTACGACCCCTATCGCGACTATCCGGCGCCGATCATCGCCCTTGCGGGCAACCACGACGGCATGGTGGCGCCCGGCACCGACGTACCGACACTGGCCGCTTTCCTGCAGAACTTCTGCGCGGAGAGCTTCGAAGTCACTCCGGAAGCTGGCGGGCTCTCGCGCACCGCGCAGATCCAGCCCGGAGTGTTCTTCACGTTCGAAGCGCCGTTCCTCCGTATCCTATGTCTCTACAGCAACGTTCTGGAGGATCCCGGGGTCATCGTCGACGATATCATCGGCGACAAGCAATTAACGTTTCTCAGGACGGCGCTGCGCCGTGCCAAGATCGAGAACTTCGGGGGTGCCCTGATCATCGCCCATCACCATCCCGCCTACACGGCCGGCACCAAGCATGGCTGGAGCGAAAGCATGACGGGGCAGATCGACACCGTCTGCGCCGAGGTCGGTTTTTGGCCCCACGCCGTGCTCTCGGCGCATGCGCATAATTACCAACGATTCACCCGCCAGCATGGCGACACGCAAATCCCGTACCTCGTCGCCGGCGGCGGCGGCCACGGTTTGACACGGCTGCGAAGCAAGAACGCGAGCGCCCTTCGCACCCCGCAACTCCTGCCGGTTCCGGTCGGCGCCGACCCTGTTGTGCTGGAGAATTATGACGACGGGGACTACGGCTATCTGAGAATCGTGGCCGACTCGACGCAGTTGCGGATTGAGTTTCATCCCGCCAGCGACGGAACCGCGATGAAAACGCCCGACGACTTCGTCACGGTGGACCTCGCGACGCGCAAACTCGTGCATTTCACTGCAATGGCGTGAGCTTGTAGTATCAGTTCGCCGTAGCCGCGAGTCGCTCGGCGAGACGCCGCGGTCCTCATCGCCCCACCGTACATTCGATCTGGCCGTGCGGCTCGTCGGTGGCGGTGAAGACGCGGTTGTCGCTGCTCATGCCGAAAGGGGCGAGGTTGATCGGCAGGTAGTGCTTGTTGGGGCAGGCCAGGGAAATCGTATCGAGCTCCGGCACGGCCTCCAAGGCCGCCATGCCCATGCGGTAGAGGCTGTCCTGCACGCTGTGGGAATAGGTGGTGGCGAAGACCTCGAGCAT
>JAYVMK010000498.1:0-6047 GCA_043758995.1 Lichenibacterium sp.
CGACCACCTCGATCCGCGAGCGATGTCCGCTGGGCGTGCCTCCCTGCGACCCAGCCCGCATCGAGCCGCCGATTCCGCTGGTTCACGCCGAATGGGATCTCGACGTCCCCTCGAGGCCGCGCAGGCCTGTTACCTGGCCTTGCGAAACGCGCGCTACCGCCGCTGGATCGAGATCGGCGAAGGCACCCACATGGTCCTGCTCGAGCGACAGCGAATGCAGACCTTCGAAGCTATCAGCCCTTCCTGAGCGAGCAGGATGCTGATCGGACCTGATCGGTTTCTCCGGGCGGTTCAAGACGCCTGATGGCGAGGGCCTAGAACCCCAGCGCGCTTCGCACGGGGGTCGGCCAGGCGGCCACGTCGGTGCCGTGGGTGGCGAACATGGCCACGGCGAGGCGGTCCATGCCGAAGGCCACGCAGCCCGTATGGGCCACGCCACCCTCGGCATCGCGCAGGCCCCAGACCTCGCCGAAATGATCCTTATGGTTGTTGAAGCTCATGCAGGCGGTGGGTTTTTCGGCGGAACGAACCGGAACCAGCAGTTCGAACTTCAGCGCGTCGCGCTTCTGCGCCAGCGCCATCATGACGCCGACCTTGCCGAAGAACGGGTCGTTGGCCTGATCGACCTCGTAGGAGAGGCCGAGCCGGTCGGCCATGCCCTTGGCCCGCTCGATCCAACGTTCCCGGAAGGAGGCGACATCGGCAGGCGCACCGATGCAGACATATTCGCGCATGCGGAAGGATTGGAAGCGGTCGGCGTGGTGGGAGGGCTCGCGGCGGAAGCAATCGCTGGCGACGTCGAAACGCGCCCCTCCGGCGGGCAGGCGTCCGCGCCGCGCCACGATAGGATAGACCGGATAGCAGGCCGCCGGCGTCAGGACGAGATCGCCGGCTTCGAGATGCTCGGTCCAGTCGCCGCCGCCGTCGAAGGTCTCCACAGCGGCGCGGATCTCATCGTCCGTTCCGCTGAGGGCGCACATGCAGCCGAGCAGATTGGGAAAGCTCTTGAGATAGCCCGACCGCTCCAGGGTGCGCCGGCTCATGACGGGCGGGAAGCGCAGCACCTCCGTACCCTCGTCGCGATGAGCCGAGATGAAGGCGGCAAGCCGCTCGACGACATCCTCGTAGGCTCCCTTGCGCCCGTAGACGCCCGGCACGCCGGTCGGGATGAACAGCGCCTCCATGAGGCCGTTCAGGCGGTCGTCGGCCTCGTAGAAGTCATCGGTCCGGGTCGGCGCGTTCATGCCAGTCGTACTCCGAAGGTTGAAAGAGGAGAGCCGCGCGTCAGTCTATCAGTCCGGTCGGAACGGCGCTCATCAGGGCGGGCGTCGCGAGGTTCGACAGGATGCGGTCGTTGTTGATCATCAGCGGCGAGGACAGCACGTCGCGCAACTGGCGGCCGATCGAACTCTCGCCGTCGGTGCGATAGCCCGAGAGGCCACAGGCGCGAAGGCAGCTCATCACGGTGGCGACGGCCGTCTCGGACGCCTCCACCTTCAGAAGGTTCATGGCGACGTTGAAATCGAAGGACGCGAACAGCGTCTCGTCGGCGAGAGCCGCCTCGTAGCGGATAGCACCGTCGCGCACCATCATGCGCAAGGTCCGCAATGCCGACTGGGCCCGCGTGTAATGGGATGCACCCGGCGGGAGCTGCCCCTTGGCGCGCCGAGCCGCCGTCCGGATGAAGCTTTGCGCGCGTTCGACCGCCGCCGACGCGATGCCGGCCCAGACGGCGCCCCAGAGGACATGGGCGACCGGCGTCATGGTCCGGGCATGAATGATGTCGTAGCCCACCGGCAGGACCTGCTCGGCCGTGCCGCGCGCATGGAGCTTGAACCCGCGGCTGCAGGTGCCTCGCATGCCGAGCGTCTCCCAAGCCTGGCCAGGGTCGAGGCGGTAACGATCGCGCGGCAGTACCACCAGCACCTGGTCGGAGCCCACCGCGTCGGCGGAGCGCCGGGCGGTCGCCACGATGACGTCGGCCTGCGCACCATAGGAGATGACGGTGGAGTCGCGGTCGAGGACGATCGTCCCGTCGTCCAACGCCTCGACAGCGGCCGCGCTGTTGCGCACGTTGCCGCCGTTCAGGCCCTCCGTGGTGGAGGACGCGACGAGCCATTGATGAGCCGCGATGTCGCGCAGCACGCCCTCGTGAAACCGAGAGCCGATGCCGTGGCGGACGATGCAGGCCACCTTGATCTGATGCATGGCGAAGATCAGAGCCGTCGACGAGCAGGACCGGCCGAGCCTGAAGCAGACGTCCGCCACCTCGGCGATGCTCGCCCCCTGACCGCCCAAGGCGACCGGAACCGCCAGGCTCATGAGACGCTGCTCCTGCAGTGCAGCGAGGGCTTCGGCGGGGAAGCGGCCGTCGCGATCCACCGCGGCGGCGAACTCGCCGGCTCTTGCGGCGGCGGCCTCGACGCCCAGGGCTTGAGGAGGCAAGCCGGTCTCACCGATCCCGAACGTGGCCGGCATCACCCGGGACGGATTCTCGCCTCTAACGTCCAACATCGTCACTGCGCCCTATCATCGAGAACGTCTCACCCGACCATGCCACGCCTACAACGGCTGGGACGCGAATGCATCGACTTTGCAGTATTAGACTTAAGAATGCCGTCCGCATAAACATGATTAATGAATGGTGAGGCGAATTGTAAAATCCTCGGCGACACTTGTTTGATTCAATCAACCTCGTTCTGGATTTCAGAGGCAATTTAATCAATGTTCATTGACGCAGCAGACACGATCAAGAGAGAAGAAAGACGTGATGATGTTGTTGCAACAGCACGCAGAGAGATGAGGACATGACGATGCTCGACCGAGTGAGTGACCAAGCGACGAAGCGGGTTGGTGCGGTCGTTGCCGAGGTCATGGCGAAGCACGGGGGCATCGGCGCGATCACGCCCGATGCCGAACTCGGGCGGCTCGGCCTGACGTCGATCGACATGGTCGAACTGATGCTCGGGATCGAGGCCGAGTTCGACATCGCCATCCCGCCGTCCGAGATCACGCTCCAGAGCTTCCGGTCGGTCTCGGCCATCAGCAGCCTCGTGACGCGGCTGGTCTGACGGCACCCGACGCTTTCGTCTTCGCTGAAGGTTCGCCGGCCAGGATATGCAGTCGCGGGAGCATCGGCGGCGGCGGCTTTGCAACCGCCTCTACGTCGCCAGGGCCAGCGTCCAGGTCACGACCTGGATCTCCGTCGTGTCACCTCGGATGACGAGTTGTTCGGTGTGTCGCGGCCCGTCGGGGCTGGCGAAGAAGATGCTTTCCTCGATGGCGACCGGAAGTCCTCCGGCTTCGAACAGCCAGCGGCGCCCATCCGGACCGGCGATCATGGCGCCGGCCCCGTGACGCGCGGCCAACGTGCGTAGCCCCGGATGGAGGTGAAAGCGGATGGCGAAGGGGGTCGCCGCGAGTTGGCGCGTTGGTAAGGGCTGGATACGATCCTCTCCCGTCAGGCGATCGCCGTCCCGCGAGAGCCATAGCCGGCGTGCATGGAGGGCGCCGGCTCGCGACGCATAGCCGTCGTGCGACAGATCCAGCATCCCGCTATCAGGACTCTCGCGGCGCTCCGCCGTGACGTGGACGGGGCCGCCATGGAGCATGCCGCGTAGCCGCCCGCGCGTCACGAAGCGGCTCGATGACCTCTCTCCCAGCACCAGGGTCGAATGAGCCGCGGTGGCGCGGGAGGCATCGCGCGCCGCCGGCTGAGCCTCCGCGGCGGCACCGCAATTGACGATGATCCGCTGCGCGCCATGCGAGAACTCGAAGGAGAGCGTGCCGGCATGGGCGCGCTGGGCGAAGTCCAGCGGTGGCGGCCGTCCCGCGTCGACGATCAAGAGGGCATCCCCTGCCTCGAGCCGCTGATAGCCGGAGTAGCGCGCATTGTTCAGCGCTGCGCCGCGCGCGTCGTCGTAGGCCAGCACGGTCGCTACCACGTCGGGCCGGGTCGATCCCATGCCGTTGAACAGGGCCAGCGTCCCGTCGCCATGTCGGAAGCAGCGGACCATCGGCATCATACGATCGATGGCATTGAGCAGCGGTGGCGGAGGAACGCCGCGCGCCGCAAAGGTCTGACGCAGCGGCAGCAGGTCGAGCAGCAGGTCGAGCAGCACCTGGGGATCGCGGCTGACGTGGCCGCCGTCCGGCAGGATCTGGCGGCCGAGTTCGTCGGCCAGGAGACGCGAGGCCTTGCGTTGCAGCCGCGCCGACCCATCGGCACAGAGCGACACCTCGCAGAGAGCCACCAACGCGGTCAGCCGCGCCACGCCCTGGAGTCCACCGTCGACGGCGGCCGCGAGCGCGTCGGCCTGTCGCGCGATGCTCCGCGTGAACGTCCGGTAGAAGACGGCGTCGGCACCTTCCAGGATCAGCGGGGACTGGCTGAGCCAGGAGAGCAGGCGCCGTGCCGTCACATCCGATCGCGCGACGGCAGACCGGCTTCCGGTGGCGATCCAGTCGCCCACCAGCGCGCGCGCGTTGACGCGGGCCAGTGCGGTCTCGGCGGCGCGCAAATGGCGCAACCACCCGAAGCCCGCGAGCGACGCGCCCCAGGCCTCGCTCGGAGGCTCGATCTCGAAGGGCGAAACGCCCCGCGTGTTCACCGCCTTGCCGTCGAAGACGAAATAACCCGAGTAGATGTCGTCGGCCACCGTGGGGTCGGCGGTGCGAATATCCTGCGGGGCGATGATCAGGCGATCGGGAACGCGGCTGCGGCGGGTCGTGATGGAGCGAAAGGGACGGCGTGCCGCGAAGCCGAAGTGCCGCAGCCGTCTCGCCAGGACGAGAGCGGCCCATCGGGCGCGGTCCGTGACGGTCTCGTCCCTCACGCCTCCTCACCCCACCCTCACTGCGGCCCGGAGCGGGTCCGCGAGACGCGATGATCGGTGAACAGGGTTAATCCAGCCTTACCGGGGCGTCGCCGATCCTAATTGGTCCGGACGACACCTTTCTTCAGGATCACGTTGCCGTACAGGCGCCGCTCGCCCGTCGCCACGACCGCGAAGCAACTCGTGACCCGCGCATAGAAGGCGAAACGCTCGATCTTGTTCAGCGTGAACTCGACGCTCTCGTGCCGCGCAAGGGCTTCACGAAAGCTGTCGAAGATCGGCTGCTCGGCGTCCATATCGCCCACCACCGCCATGCACCACGCGGCTTCGGGCACGAAATCGTCGAGCGGCATGACCGAGAGAACGGCATTGACGACGGCATCGGCCGGCGCGGCGGCGAGCCTGATCAGCGGCGGCCCGGCGGAGGCCGCGGGATAATTGGCGTCGACGATGGCGATCTCGTCGCCATGGCCCATTGCGCGCAGGGTCGACAGCAGTTCGGGCGTCAGCAGCGGATCGAGGCCCTTCAGCATGGAAACACTCCTCGACGTGTCGATGGTCCTGCAGGACCGGCAGCCCTGGACGGCATCATGCCGGTTTGGCGACGGCGGCCTTCTGCAGAAGCACGAGTTCACCGATCCCGGCCCGGGCGAGGGCCAGCATGGACCCGAGTTGCGCCTCCGTGAAGGGGGCGTTCTCGGCCGTGGCCTGAACCTCGACGATACCGCCCTGCCCCGTCATGACGAAATTGGCATCGGTCTCGGCGGAGGAATCCTCCGCATAATCGAGGTCGAGGACAGCCTCGCCCTTGACGATGCCGCACGAGATCGCCGCCACTTGGTCGCGGATCGGCATGTGTTTGATCATGGACCGGTGATGCATCCAGGCGAGGCAATCGTGCAGCGCCACCCAGGCCCCCGTGATGGCGGCGGTTCGGGTTCCGCCATCGGCCTGGATCACGTCGCAATCGACCACGATCTGGCGCTCGCCCATGGCCTGCAGGTCGACCACGGCCCGCAGGCTCCGGCCGATCAGCCGCTGGATTTCGTGCGTGCGACCCGACGGCTTACCCGACACGGATTCACGCTTCGTGCGCGACGCGGTGGCGCGCGGCAGCATGGAATATTCCGCCGTCACCCACCCCCGCGCCTGGCCGCGCAACCATGGCGGCGGCTTGTCCTCGAGCGAGGCCGCGCAAAGGACATGGGTATT